>CAZMRZ010000001.1:0-4181 GCA_964568835.1 uncultured Woeseiaceae bacterium
GGAATCTTCCAGTTCGGGAAAATAAAGTGTCAGAAGAAACTGTATTGGAATCGGTGCGACCGGCCCGTAAACAGCAACAACGAAGCGTTGTCACGCAACAGAAACTGCTCAACGCCGCTATCGAAGCATTTTCCGAGAACGGCTTTAAGGGCACGTCGACACGCGATATCGCCGAACGTGCCGGCGTACACCACCCCCTGATTACCTATCACTTCAAGAACAAAGACCAGCTGTGGCGTGCGGCGGCAGATCATATATTCGGGGCATTTTCGAAGGCATTAGCGCATGCCGTGGAAGAACACCGCGATATGTCCCCGAAGAGCCGGATGTCCGCTTTGATTCGTGTTTACGTCCAGTACGCCAAGGGCCAGCCGGCACTGCACAAAGTCATGATTCAGGAAGCGAGTTACCCCAACGCGAGACTGGATTGGTTGATCGACACGCATCTCAAGCCGCTATTCGAGGCGACCTTTGGAATGCTCAGGAAATTACAGGAACTCGGAGTCGCGCCGTCCGGCAACCCGGCACTTCTATTCAGCATGATTCGTTTGTCGTCAGGCGGGCTATTGGCGCTCGGCAATGAATTGAAAGGATCAAGCGGGATTGATATCGACGACCCGGATACGCTGGACGAAATCTCCGACATGATCATTCGTTTGTTCTTGCCCGGCGACATGCCGGCTGACTGGAAGCCACCGGGCGCGACCTAGAGAAGCTCCTTAAGGCGAAAATACATCATACCGAGCGCGAGCGCCGGGTTAGCAAACCACTTGCCGCCTGGCAGTTTCCAGTGGTGAATTTTCGAGAAGATTTCGAATTGCTCGGATTCGCCGGCGACGATGTCGGCCAGAACCTTTCCTGCAATGTGTGTCGGCGCGACGCCATGCCCGGAGTAACCCTGAACGTAATAGGTGTTCCCCTGGATACGGCCGAACTGCGGAATACGGTTCAAGCTGATTGCAATATTCCCGCCCCACTCGTAATCAATACGCGCGTCTTGAAGTTGTGGGAATATCTTGAGCATGCTGGGTCGCAATGCAGCGGTGATGCTCTTTGGCACCCGCCCGGAGTAATTGCACATACCGCCCCAGAGCATTCGACCGTCGGTGGACAGGCGAAAGTAATCCAGAGCCGAGCGCGTATCGATACAGGCCATATCTTGTGGCAAAAGCTCCTGGCGAAACTCTGGCGACAAGGGCTCCGTCGCCATAATGTAACTGCCAGCTGAGATTATCTTGCCCGACAGTTTCGGTTCCGTCCCGCCAAGATAGGCATTGCCCGCCAGCAAGACCTTTTTCGCGTGGATAGTCCCTGACGCCGTTTCAACACGAGGGCTTTGGCCGTGATGGATCTTCGTCACTGGCGACTGCTCGTAGATCGTCGCTCCCAACTCAACCGCGGCCGCCGCCTCCCCAGTGCAAAGATTAAGCGGGTGTAAATGGCCGTTGCCCATATTGACCAGACCGGCCAGATAGCTGTCTGATCCGACGATCGATTTGATCTCGTCCCGCCCCACGAACTTCACTTCATGCGGGTAATCAGCTTCGATCTTCTCGGCATGCCATGCTTTCAGTTCATCGACATCGGCGTCGCGAAGTGCAAGTTCGACGTAGCCGTATTTGAGATCGCAGTCGATGGCATATTTTTCAATTCGGTCGACCACTATCTGGCGGCAATCGATTCCCATCTGATAGGTGATCTTCGCGGCATCGGCGCCGAGACGTTTGCTGATTCGATGCGACTCGACCATCCCATCGATGAGCTGACCACCATTGCGTCCGGATGCGCCCCACCCGACGCGATTTGCCTCCACGAGCGCGACGTCGTAGCCGCGTTCGACCAAATGCAGCATGGCTGAGACGCCGGTAAAGCCGCCGCCGACGACCACAACATCGTGGTGCTGCTCTCCGAGCAGACTGGGGTAGCGTTCCGTATTGTTTGCGGTCGCCGCATAGTAGGACGCCGTGTGTTCGCTCGCAGATCGCATCGGGTCGCCCTTCACGCCGTCGGACGGTTCGCGTAGAGGTACAGCATCTCCATCGCCAGGTGGCTTGCGGCTAAGGCTGTAATTTCGCCGACGTCATAGGCCGGGGCTACTTCGACGATGTCCATGCCGATCACATTGATGCCCTGGAGGCCACGCAGAATCGCGATGGCCTGGTGACTTGTGAGTCCACCGCAGACTGGCGTCCCTGTGCCCGGCGCATAGCTGGGATCAAGACAATCGATGTCGAAGGTCAAATAGACGGGCTTGTCGCCCAGGTGCTGACGCGTCGCGGCGATAGTCGCATCGATTGACTGCGAGTGAACCGCCGGCGCGTCGATAATGTTAAATCCGAGAGTATCCGGATTGTGAGTACGCAACCCGATTTGCACCGACGTCGCGGGATCTACAAGCCCCTGCTTCGCCGCCCACCAGAACATTGTTCCGTGGTCGATGCGGTCGTTCTCATCTTCCCAGGTATCGCTGTGCGCATCGAAATGTAAGAGCGATATCGGACCACCGTGTTTTCTGACGTGCGCGTTGATGATCGGATAGGAAATGAAGTGATCACCGCCGAGGGACAGTAATGCCGGGCCCTCAGATATTATTTTGAATGCGGCTTCCTCAATTTCATCGGGCACCTTTTCGGGCCGGCCAAAATCGAACAGCGCATCACCAGCATCTACCACTGCCAGCTTATCGAAAGGATCGAAGTCCATCGCATAAGGGCGCTCCCACGCCATGATGGTGGAGGCATTGCGAATAGCACGCGGTCCCAGCCGCGTTCCCGATCGATTGGTGGTTGCCGTATCAAACGGGACGCCGAGCACGGCAACATCGACGCCGGTCATGTCCTTCGAGTACTTTCGGCGCATGAAAGAAGTCACACCACCGTAGGTTGGCTCCGGCGTTGTACCTCGAAGGTCCTCACGCGTTATCGCGTGGTCATTTCCGTGCTTGTCCACGACAACTACTCCGTTATGGCTTTTTGTGTCAGATCCAATGCCTTCCAGGTCGTCTCGATCATTTCATCCGCTTCGCTGTGTGAAAGAATGAATGGCGGCGCACAAACTATCGTGTCGCCGACGGCTCGCATGCAGAGACCGTTGTCGATGAGCTTGTCACGGCAGATCGAACCAACACCCAGTTTTTCGTCGAACCGTTCCACCGGACTCTTGTTCTTCACAATTTCAAAGGCACCCATGAGACCGACCATTCGCGTATCGCCAACCAGAGGATGATCGAGAAGTTCTGCCCACTTCTTCTGCAAGTAGGGGCCGATATCATCTCTGATTCGCTCAACCAGTTGATCGCGTTGAATCAGCTTCAAATTCGCGATAGCAACGGCACAAGCGACCGGATGTCCGGAGTAGGTGTATCCGTGGAAGAACTCCCCTGCCTTGTCAATCAACACATCTGCAACGCGGTCGCTGACCATGACACCGCCCAACGGCAAGTAGCCCGACGTGACGCCCTTGGCAAAAGGCATGAAGTCCGGTCGCGTCGAAAAGTAGTCGGCACCGAACCATTCGCCCAGACGCCCGAAGCCGGTTATGACCTCATCGGAAATCAGCAATATTCCGTACTCATCACATATTCGCTGGACTTCCGGCCAGTAGCTATCAGGCGGCACGATAACGCCGCCGGCGCCCTGAATCGGTTCGCCAATAAATGCGGCGACTTTTTCGGGGCCCACTTCAATTATCTTCGCCTCGATCGAGCGAGCGGCAGCGACCCCGAACTCATCAGGGGACAGCGATTGATCGCTGCCGAACCAGTAGGGTTGCTCGACGTGCACGATTCCGGGAATTGGCAGGCCGCTTTGCTTATGCATCGCCTTCATTCCGCCAAGACTTGCAGCCGCGACGGTTGAACCGTGGTACGCGTTGTCACGACTGATTATTGTGTGTCGATCGGGCTGCCCCATCAGGTCCCAATAGGTTCGCACCATTCGTATGATCGTATCGTTTGACTCGGAGCCTGAGCCCGCAAAAAACACGCGATTGAACTGCGGCTGACTGACTTGCTTCAGCAAGGATGAAAGTTCGATAACCGGCGGATGGGCACATTGAAAAAAGTTGTTGTAGTACGGCAGTTCCTGCATTTGCTCGGTGGCCGCATCAACGAGTTCCTGCTGACCATAGCCGGCATTCACGCACCAAAGACCCGACATGCCGTCGAGAATTTTATTGCCATC
>CAZMRZ010000001.1:4281-31684 GCA_964568835.1 uncultured Woeseiaceae bacterium
AGCCGGCATTCACGCACCAAAGACCCGACATGCCGTCGAGAATTTTATTGCCATCAGCGTCGAAAATATAGACACCATCGGCTCGCGTAATAATTCGCGACCGCCGTTCATGCAGTTCTTTGTGATCGGTAAAGGGGTGCAGGTGGTGATTCTTATCCAGCTCCTGCCATTCTTGCCTGGAACGCTTTTCAATTGCTGCCATAGCAACCTCTCATGAGCCGTTGAAGCTCGAATTAGATGTGTTGGCGCAAATCTTAGCGGTTGCGCAACGTGGCGTCAGTTTCACACCATATGCTGAAACAACGCTCCGATATCAGACGTTGAACATCAGTATTTCACGCTCATACGGCGTGATGATCCCCTGAAATTCACGGTATTCCGCGTCCTTTAGTGCCGTGTACAAAGACACAAATTCATCGCCAAGCATGCTACGCATGGCATCACTTTTTTGCATAGCATCGATCGCGGCATAAATATGTCTGTGCAGATCAAAGTCGCCGCTGTAGGCGCTGCCTTCAGCTTCTTCGGTCGGCTGCAAACCCTCAACCATGCCGAGGTATCCGCAGGCCAGCGTCGCCGCGATCACCAGATAAGGATTGACGTCTGAACCTGCCAGACGGTTCTCGACACGCCGAGCCTCCGGCGGCGAATCAGGCACCCGTAAACCGACGGTACGATTGTCGGTCGCCCAGGCCAGGTTCACAGGGGATGACCAGGGGCTGGCGAATCGGCGGTAGGAATTAACGTAGGGCGCAAACGCCAACATTGCCTCAGGCATATATCGTTGCAGCCCGCCAATGTATCCATAGAAAAGATCGGTCGGTGTCCCGTCGTCCTTCGAAAAAATGTTCTTGCCATTCTTATCGAGGATGCTCTGATGAACATGTAGAGAACTGCCCGCCTCTTCGGCATGCGGTTTCGCAAGGAAAGTGACATGCATTTCATGCATGATCGCAACCTCGCGAAGCGTCCGCTTGAACAGAAAAACCTGATCTGCAAGATCCAGAGCGTTGCCGTGTTTGAAATTGATCTCGAGCTGCGCCGGACCCATTTCCTGAGACAGCGTGTCCACCATGATGCCCTGCGCTTCGCAATACTTGTAGACGTCCAGAATAAACGGCTCATAGTCGTTCATCGTGTCGATACTGTATGGCTGCCGCACGTTTTCCGTCCAGCCGAGTCGACCCTCTGGCGGTTTCGCGGCTACGTCCGGGTCTGAGTGCGGGCTTAACAAGTAGAATTCGACCTCCGGAGCGACGACAGGTACCCAGCCGCGCGCCTCGAACTTCGCCAGTACATTTCTGAGTACTGCACGGGGTGATTTTGTAACCGGCGATCCATCACGATGGTAGCAATCAAAAAAGACCGACGCGGCCGGATCCGATAACCAGGGGACCGGACGAAGCGTAGTCGGATCAGGTACCAGCAACATATCGCGATCTTCGACGTTGTTCTTGTCATCAATATAGTCGCCCGAAATGGTCTGCGAAAATATCGCTTCCGGCATTTTAATCTCGCCCGAGCCAAATTTATCGGCCGGTATTATTTTGCCTCGCGCGGATCCGGCCATATCCGGAACGAACGCTTCGACATCTTCAATCTTGCGTTCCTGCAACCACGTTTGGAAGACTTCGTCTTTACTCACATTACACCTGTCGTTGTGTCGCGCGTGCTCTGCACGCGTCGCCAAACGCCTTGAAGATTGCCATAGAAAATTCGTTTTCCGTCACTCGCCATTCAGGGTGCCATTGCACAGAGAGATTGAACGCCGGGGCAGTATCAACGGTGAAAGCTTCGATCAAACCGTCATCGGCAACCGCCTCAACGGTCACTCCATCAGCCAGCTTCGCAATGCCTTGAGAGTGCAGTGAGTTCACCATTACGGATTCCGCGCCCGCAAGACGGCGCAGCAAACCGCCCTCCATCAATGCCACCGGATGGGACGGCCCGTACTGTACGTCCAGCGGATCTTCCTTGTTCTCGAGATGTGTGTGGTAGCCCGGTACCTCGGCCAACTGTTGGTGCAACGTGCCGCCGAGGGCCACGTTCAGTTCCTGATGGCCCCGACAAATCGCGAGCAACGGCACGCCCTTTTCCAGCGCCCGGAGCGCAAGTGGCAGCGTCATAGCGTCGCGATGCGGATCACGAAGACTATTCTCCTCGGATGCTACGCCACCGTAGTGATGCGGCTCCAGGTTCGAATAGCTGCCCGTCAAAGTCACTCCGTCAACACGCTCAAGAACCTCATCCATGTCGATATCCTCGACTAGAGACGGAACAATAAACGGCAACGCATCGGAGCCATCAATCAACGCCTTGAGGTACTTCTCACCAGCGACGTGCGACGGATGTGGATCCAGAATACGTCGGTCTGACGGAACAGCAATAATTGGTTTCGGGTTCACGTGAAATCAGGCCTCGGCACGACGCCCGAAATACTTCAGGATTCCGAACAGGATACCGATCCCGGCCAGAATGGATATCCACGGCGGCAATCCGTAGCCACCCGGAATCGTCCCGATCAGCAGACTCGCAACGCCGACCAGCAACGCGTACGGCAACTGTGTTCGAACGTGCTCAATGTGGTTGCAGCCACTGGCAATCGACGACAACACGGTTGTATCCGAAATCGGCGAACAATGATCGCCCCAAACCGCACCGGCCAGCACGCAAGCCACTGACGAGTACATGATGTGCATGCCACTCGGATCTGCGACACCCGATACCGTCATCACCGCCCAGGCTAAAGGCAAAACCAGCGGCATCAAAATGGCCATCGTTCCCCAACTTGTCCCGGTGGTGAACGCCGTAATGGCGGCGAGAATGAAAGCAATTGCCGGGATAAGCGCTACCGGCAACGATCCGGCCAACAGCGTTACGAGATAAGAAGCCGTATGCAGTGCGGCTGTTACATCCGACAACGACCACGCCAGTACCAGAATGATCATGCCAAACAACGTCGCACGCAGACCGCCGTACCAGGCATCGATCGTCTCATGTACGGACAATATCCCCTGGCCAATGGTTAGCGAAGCCGCCACTAATACCGCCACAAACGACGAATACATCATGGCTTTGTACGGCTCTGTGGTTTCCAGGATTTGCGTCAAGGTGTTTCCTTCGCCAAGGGCCAGCAGACTCGCGCCCAAAGCCAGGATCAACACGATGATCGGTATGAAAGCGTTGAAGGCGCGTAGCGGAATATTCTCCTTGGGTACAAGCTCCTCCCCCTCGAGCGCGGGAAGCACCTCCGCCATCTCCGGCTTCACTTTTCCTTTTCGAGCGCGAACCTCGGCCTTGTACATCGGCCCGAAGTCGAGACCCGTCCCGGCTATCATCAAAACGAAAACAATGGCGAGAATCGGGTAGAAGCTGTAAGGGATGGATTGAATGAAGACCGAGTAGGCCTGAACGTCGGCCAGACCATCGATATTGCCCAGCGTCTGATCAATGAGTCCGATCTGATAACCAATCCAGGTCGTAATCAATGCAATACACGCGACCGGCGCAGCCGTCGAATCCACGATATAGGCAAGCTTCTCGCGCGAGATTTTGAGATGGTCAGTCAACGATCTCGCTGTGTTGCCGACGACCAACGTGTTGCTGTAGTCATCGAAGAAGATCATCAAACCCATTAACCAGACGGCGACCTGACCACCGACGGCTGTTTTGGCCCGGCTGACAATCGCGAGAACAATACTCGCCATACCGCCATTTCGCGTAATGATCCCGACCATGCCACCCATCATCATCGTGAACAGAATGATTGACGCTCGATCTGAATCCGCCAGCGCGCCACGAACGAATACCTGAAAGGTATCCAGCAGCCCGAGTCCGGCGCCCCGGAACGAAAATGACTGCAATGCCGTCGCACCCAGCCACAAGCCGAGCAACAAGGCGGGAATGACGTTACGCAGCGTCAGCGCAACTGCAATCGCGATCACAGCCGGCAAGATCGACAACCAACCCGGGATTACCCGAACATCGACATCAACAGTGGCGTCGCCAGCAGTCACTCGAATCGATGTCTGTCCAGCCGATTCGATAGACAGGTCGTTGAATTCAGCCCGCCCGTTTTCATCCGCGCTTGAGCTGTAGCGTTGATCATCAATGGTGATTTCGACGACTTCGCCGGGCGCAGCACCCGTGACCGCATAGTCCATCGGTACGCTGGACAGGCCCACAGCTGGCGTTTCAAGCTCCAGTGCACTGGCCGAAAAAGAAAGAGCGGCCGCAAGAATTCCTGCGGCGACGACGATTAGGGTTCTGTTCCCGGGGACCAGCCTGCGAGTATTGATAGGTTCATTCCTACGCTTATTATCGATGCGCATCTTATCACGAGGGGGGCATTCAGTACCGCGGCTGCAGGTGCGTTGCGACCGTGCAAAGCGTTGCTCCCAACTGAGCCCGGCGACTTTCCGACATGCGTTGACTGGGTCCGCAGATCGACAAGGCACCAAGAATCTCCCCCATGCCACCTCTGACAACAGCGCCAACACCGGAGAAGCCCTCCTCAAGTTCATCAACCGTCTCGGCGAAGCCACGGCGCCGAATATCACCGAGCTGTCGCTCCAGTACATCAAATTCGGTAATCGTTTTCGCCGTTAACGAGAGAAGTTCGGGCCGCAGCCGGTCTGGCCCGTGCTGCTCAAATGCGATCAGCGCTTTTCCTGTAGACGTGGCATGAATCGGCCAGCGCGTACCCACATTGCCGGACGCGCCGACGAAGTGCTTGCTCGTCACCTCATCAAGAATCAACATCGTGTCATCGATGGGGACCTCCAGAGTCGCCGTTTCGCCCGTCTCATCAGCGAGCCGTTTCAACAGCGGTCTTGCGCGAATACGCAAGTCATTGCTCGAAAGCGCCTGAACGCCCAGGGCCATCATGCCCGGCCCCAGTCGATAAGCGCCGGTGCCCGGATTACGGTCGAGCAACTCCTCACTGAGCAATGCCTGCAGCAAGCGATGCGTTGTCGTTTTATTCAGGCCGGACAACACGCTCATTTCCGCGAGCTGCAACTCCGGTGCTTCCGCGGTAAACAATTTGAGCAGGCGTATTGCCCTAAGCGCAGCCTGGGCGCCCTGGGGCGGTGCTTGACCTCGCATGGTTGTTCCATATGATGAATTTGGATTCCACAATATAACACCCGGGCCGCGGTTGCGGCGATAGCAAAAATCGTTGATTCTCTGCTGAAGGACAAAATGAGAATAAGAAATGGCGAAGCAAAACCCCTTGATCACCGAAATCAAAGCGGTGCAGAAGAAACACGGCAAGTTCGAATCCCTCGAACTACTGATTCCGGACCTCAATGGAATCCTCAAGGGCAAGCGAGTCCGGCCGAATGACTTTGAGAAGAGCTGCAAAGGCGGCTTTGTCTTCTGCGCCGGGGCGACTTTGCTAACCACGCTGGGTGATGCCGTCCCGGGCATTCCGTACGGTGAAGGCGACGGCGATCCGGACCTGCCGGCTGAGTTGATCCCGGGCTCATTTGCACCCGTACCGTGGGCCCGAAAACCACTGGGACAGGCCATGTTCAGGGTTCTCGCCGAAGACGGCTCGAATTTTTTCGCGGATCCGCGTGCCGTGCTGGAAAACGCCTTAGGACCGCTGCAAAAGATGGGCCTCAAGCCCGTCGTAGCGACTGAACTCGAGTTCTATCTTCTCGATGGCAATTCCGAGGAAGTCAAAGTCGGCGCGCCAACTATTCCGGGCACCAATCGCACGCAGCCGGGAACGCAGGTCTACCATCCCGATGACCTGTTTGAGGTCGAGGAATTTCTGGATGACGTCTACGAATGGTGCGACGCACAGAATGTGCCAGCGGAAGCGGCCATTTCCGAGTACTCGCCCGGGCAGTTCGAGATCAATCTTCATCATGTCGACGATGCCGTCCTCGCCTGCGACCACGCTGTGCTTCTAAAACGAATTATCAAAGCCGCGGCTCGCAAGCACGGTCTCATCGCCTGCTTTATGGCGAAACCGTTCGAGGAAGACGCGGGTAGCGGAATGCATATCCACATGAGTATCGTCGACAAGAATGGCAAAAACTATTTTTCCCAGGGCAAGGACAACATGGCATTGCCACCCTTCTCGGCGCGCCTGCGACACGCGGTCGGCGGCCTGTTGAAGGTCATGCCGGAAGCCACTTTGATCGGTGCACCGAACGCCAACTCCTACCGCCGGCTGAGGCCTGACATGTTCGCGCCGGTGGAACCAAACTGGGGCGTCAACCATCGTGTGGTTTCCGTTCGAATTCCCGAATCCGACGCCAACAACTTACGTTTTGAACACCGCACGTCAGGCGCCGATGCCAACCCTTATCTGGTTATGGCCGGGGTCGTGGCTGGCGTTCACTACGGCCTCAAAAACAAGGTCGACCCGGGCGTGATGGTCGAACAGGGTGCTCAGATTGTGCCGAAACTCAAGATTCCGAATCGCTGGGAAGCCGCCATCGACAAATTCTCGCGCAGCAAGATACTGCCTGAGTATCTGGGCAAGGATTATTGCCGCTACTATGCGATGAATCGGCGTGCAGAAGCGGAGAAGTTTCATAACGCGGTCAGCCAGCTGGACTACGACTGGTACTTGCGAGCCGTCTAATCGTGTTCGCTGGCCCGCGCCAGATCGCCGTCTATCCATCGTCCGGCTCGGTAGTAGTGCCACACGGCCCAGGGCAGCATTATTGAGGTCACGATCAACAGGCTATAGCGCATCGATTCTTCGCCGAATCGCGGCTCAAGGGCGTCGCTGAGGCTGCCGGTGATTAAGGGTCCGAACGCCAAACCGAGAACGTTGATAATCAGCAGAACAAGCGCGGACGTCGTGGCACGCATTCTGAGCGCGACAAGACTCTGCGCCTGTGACAACACCGGTGCCAGATAAACATTCATCGTTGCCGCTGGCAGTATGAACAGGAGCATAGCCATCGAGGAAGTCTCCGCCAGGAACATCAGCGCGAGGAGCCCGGTCGTAATCAAAATAGTCGCAGCGATAAAATTCAGGGCCTTCCGATGGCTGCCCCGCCCCAGATGATCGGCAATGTAGCCACCGAAGAAAAATCCCGCGCCACCGGCGATGCCGAGAATCAGGCCCAGCCATCGACCCAGTACCGCAATCTCTATGTCGAAACTGCGAACCATGAAACTGGGGAGGAAACTGATCACTGAGTATCCGACGAAAGACGACAGTCCGGCCGCTATCGCCATATGAATAAACGAGCGCCTTGATGACAGAAAACGGACTACTTCAGCGAGCCGCGCTTGTCGTCCACTGGCCGCGCGATTCTCCGATGCGCCACGCTGCGGTTCTTTGACGGTGAAACGTACAACAACGGCCAGCAATAACCCCGGTATGCCGACGACGAAAAACGCTTCGCGCCAACCGATGTTTTGCGCGACCCAGCCTCCCGCGAGATAAGCGACCATGATGCCGGCGGAGATCCCCAATGTATAAAAACCCATCGCGGTCGAACGTTTCTCCGGCGGAAAATAGTCCGCGATCATGGAATGCGCGGGGGGGCTGCAACCGGCCTCACCAATGCCAACGCCGATGCGGGCTGCTGTTAAGTGCCAAATGTTCGCGGCCAGCCCCGAGAGCGCGGTCATCGCACTCCAAAGCGCAACGGATGCTGCAATAAGATTGCGACGGTTGCAGCGATCAGCGTACTGCGCGATTGGCACGCCCAAAGTAACGTAGAACAGCGCGAAAGCGGTTCCCGACAGAAAACCGAGGTAGGTATCACTCGCTCCAAACTCATCCCGAATCTGTGGCAACAGGATAGCGAGAATTTGTCGGTCAACGAAGTTGAACATGTAGACAATGGCGAGAATCACCATCGCGTATCGACGCGCCGCTTTACTCACGAGCGGCGAATCGCCGGACATCATTCCTGCGTTGTCACTTCGATCGGTGCCACGCTACCGGCGCCCGGGCGTCGCGTGTCCGACGCACCGCGGAACAAACCATCCCGGTAGCCCACCGTTTGCGTGCTGCCACTCGAACTCCGTGAGTTCTGAACGTCATGACCGCGTTCCTGCAAGAGTCGAATGGTATCCGGACTGAAGCCAGGCTCCAGAGAAAGAACATCGGGGAACCACTGGTGATGCATACGCGGAGCATTGGCGGCTTCTGCGAGATTCATACCATGGTCTATGACGTTGACGATCATCTGCAATACCGCCGTGATTATCCGACTGCCGCCGGGACTTCCCGTCGCGAACCACGGTTCACCATTGGCAAAGACAATCACCGGCGTCATTGAACTGAGCGGACGTTTCCCCGCCGCAACTGAATTTGCATCACCACCGAGCATGCCGAACGCATTCATGACGCCCGGCTTCGCCGCGAAGTCATCCATTTCATTATTCAACAGGAAGCCGGCACCAGGAACTGCGATCCCCGAACCGAAGGAAAAGTTCAGTGTGTAGGTATTGGATACGACGTTTCCGTCCCGGTCGATAATCGAAAAGTGCGTTGTATCGTCACTCTCGTCGGTCGGTACGACACCGGGCGCCACATCATTTGAGTCGCGTGCTTCTGGCATGTTGATGGTGGCAGCGAGCTGCTCGCCATATGCCTTGCCAGTCAACCAGTCGATGGGAACATCGTAATAGTCCGGATCACCCAGATGTTCGGAACGGTCCGCGAAGGCCAGGCGCGCGACTTCGGCCAGCAGGTGAATACTATCGGCACTGCCCGCACCCAGCTCCGCAACCGGAAAGTGTTCGAGAATGTTCAGCATCTGTAAGACATGCACACCGCCGGAGCTGGGCGGTGGCATTGTTACTATTTCGTAACCTCGATATCGACCGCTTACCACTTCACGAAACACCGGCCGGTAGGCCTCCAACGACGCAGCGTCCACGAGACCGCCGCCTCGCTGCATTTCCGCGACGATCAGCGCGGCGATTTCGCCTTTGTAGAATGCGTCTGGACCCTGCTCTGCAATTAACTCGAGCGTGCGAGCGAGATCAGGCTGCACGAGCAACTCGCCGGCCTGATAGGGAACTCCACCGGCTTTGTAGTAATAGTCGCAAGCCGCATCGTTCCGACACAGGTAAGACTTTCGAGTCGACAGAAAATTTGCAAGATCGTAGGTGACGACGATTCCATCCCGAGCCTGCCGGATCGCTGGCTGCAATAACTGTTTCCACGGCAGTCGGCCGAGTTTTCTGTGCGCCGCCGCAAACCCGGCGACGGTACCAGGCACTCCAGCTGCGAGATGACTGAATCGTGATCGGTTCGAATCAACATCGCCGTTCTCATCAAGATACATATCGCGGGTTGCCCGGCGCGGCGCCATCTCCCGATAGTCGATAGCGATATTTTCGTTACTTGCCGCATCATGAATCAACATGAAACCGCCACCGCCCAGGTTACCGGCACGTGGCAGAGTGACTACCAGTGAAAAGCCGGTCGCGACCGCAGCATCGACAGCGTTGCCACCGGCGGCGAGAATCTCGGCACCCGATGCAGCAGAGAGACGGTTCTGAGCTGCGACCATGCCCGTTGAGCTGAGCACAGGGTGTTGCAGATCGTCGTAACGAATGACTGCGTTTTCTTCAACTTGCGCATAAGCCGCGGCCTGAAGAATGCAAGTAGCGACGAGTCCATGTAGCAAGCGATTTTTCAGCATTTGCACGCTACGGCAGGACGAGCTTGAAAATATAGAAAAACACAATCGCCAGACAAGCGCCGGCCGGAATGGTAATGACCCAAGACACAAAAATTCTGGAAACAACCCGCAAGTCGATGGCGTCAATACCGCGGGCAAGACCAACACCCAATACGGCGCCGACCAGCGTGTGCGTCGTGGAGATCGGAATACCGGTACCCGATGCAATAACAATTGTCGTTGCGGCCGCGAGTTCAGCCGCAAATCCACGACTGGGCGTTAGCTGCGTGATTTTTTTGCCGACTGTCGCGATAACGTGGCGACCGTAGGTCGCGAGACCGACAACGATTCCGCCACCACCAATGGCGAGAACCCACCAAGGCAATGATGATTTCGCGGCGATCGAGCCCGTCGTAGCGGTACTGATGACTGCCGCCAGAGGTCCGATTGCATTTGCGACGTCGTTGGAACCGTGGGCAAAGGCCATGCCGCACGCCGTGACGACCATTAACACACCGAACACGCGTTCAACGGTGTAGAAGTGCTGGTGTTTTTCGGCCTTCTTGTCCGGCTGAATTCTCGAAATAAAGATCGACCCCAGCACGGCGATTGCTGCAGCAATGCCGGTCGCCAGCATATAGCTTTGCTTAAGCTCGAGATCCAGGCCGACATGTTTGAGGCCCTTGAGAATGGTCACCAACGTGATGGTGAAAGCGGCGAAAAATATGTAAATCGGCACGTAACGCTTGGCCTTCGCCAGCGGGTCTTCCTGGTGCAGGATCAGTTTTTGCACACTCATATAGATCAGGAAAGCGATGAACCCGGACGTAATCGGGGAAACAACCCAGCTCATAACGATGGTGCCAACCTTGCTCCACTGAACGGCATCAATGCCGATGCCGACAGCCGCGAAACCGACGATGGCTCCAACGATCGAATGGGTAGTCGAAACCGGCCAGCCTTTTCGTGAGGCGATCAGCAACCATGTTCCCGCGGAAAGCAGGGCGGCGAGCATGCCGTAAATCAGCAGCTCTTCCTGCCCTTCCAGCAAGCTCGCGTCGACGATGCCTTTGCGAATGGTCGAGGTCACTTCACCGCCGGCCAGTACTGCGCCCGCGAATTCAAAAACAGCGGCAACGAGAATGGCCTGCTTGATCGTCAACGCTCCCGAACCGACCGACGTCGCCATCGCATTGGCGACGTCATTCGCACCAATGCCCCAGGCCATGAAAAGGCCAAATGCTGCGGCCAAACCGATGTAAACGTACTGCGCTTCCATTTATAGGCTCCCGAGGTACGCGCTACCCCGATTTATTGTTTTTTATTAGTGAGAGAGCAGCAGCTCGAGACGACGGCCAACGCGTTCGGCCATGTCGGCAATCTCGCCGGTCAATTCTATGACCTGGTACATGAACATCGCATCAATCGGATCCAGCGTCTTCTCGATTTCATACAAGGATGAACGCAATGCAGCTTGCTTTTCGTCCGTATCAGTCTCGATTTGATCAAGCTCTTCGATAAGACCCGTGACCAGTGCAACCTCAGCGCCGCGGAAGCCCGCCGTGAACAGTTCATCCAGCTCACGAACGCTCTTGCGTGCCTGCTTGGCGGCGTCGATATTGCGATCGACGAATTGTAGAAACTGCTTCGCTATTTGGTCCGGTATCTGCAACCTTCGGCCCACCACAAGGCCGGAAACATCCTTGGTCCGATTGGCAATCTTGTCCTGCACCAATAAGAGCTCGAGCAAGTCCTCTCGAGGAACTGGCATGAACAAGCTTTTCGGCAATTGCAGGCGGATCTTCTTTTTCAGATCGTCGGCATCGTGCTCAGCTTTCTCGATCTTATCGCGCGCGACGAGAGCGGCCTCCCAGTCACCCTTGATAGACGCTGCGAAAAACGGCTTCAATTGCCGTGCGCATCGATAGGCAATACCGATGTGCTTTTCCAATGGTTTTACAGGCGACGAGCCAAAGATATTTGCCAGCATATTGGCCATTCGAGACGTTCCTCAAGGGCATGGATTTTAAGCCGCAATCCTACCACAGCGTTTGCTCGAAATTGACAATTTGGGCGTGTTAAACTGCGCCGCTTCGAACCCCTGACGAGATAACGAATTACGCTATGGCTTACTGGTTAATGAAGTCGGAACCCGACGTTTACAGCATCGATCATCTCGCCAAAGACGGCTGCGAAATGTGGGACAGCATCCGCAACTATCAGGCCCGTAATATGATGCGGGACGACATGAAGATTGGCGACGAGGTGTTTTTCTACCATTCCAACTGCAAAGAGCCCGGCATTGTCGGCCTTATGAAAGTCGCCAGCGAGCCCTATCCGGATCCCGTTCAATTCGACAAGAAATCGCGATATTTTGATGCGAAGAGCAAGCCAGAAGACCCCCGCTGGATTCTCGTCGACGTGGAGTTCGTCCGGAAACTGGCGCGCAACATCACGCTGACGGAGATCAAGGCTGAAAAGAGTCTCGAAGACATGATCCTGACCCGGCGCGGAAATCGCCTGTCAATCATGCCGATAGAAAAGAAGCACTGGAAGAAGATCCTGAGTCTCGAATGAAACCCTGGAAGAGAAATTTACTGGTATTGGCGATAGCCGTTATTTGCGTTCTCGCCGTAAATTCGCCCGCCCGGCTGAATTACTCCCCGACGGTTGCCAAGGACCGAAGCCTCCAGGACTACCTGGTCGAGCCCATGTCCTTGTTGATCCCGGGTACCGAGAAGCGACTGACCTGGCATGCCGAAGCAGATGCGAAGACTGAATGGTCCGTCGTTGCCCTGCACGGATTTTCCGCGTCGCGTCAGGAAACGGCGCCACTGGCGGAGCTCGTCGCGAAAAATCTCGCGGCAAACCTGTATGAGACTCGCTTTGCCTCGCACGGCCTGAAAGAAAACGGGCTTGTCGACGTCAAGGCAGAGCAGTGGCTGGATGACGTCGCCGATGCATTAACGGTTGGCGATATGATTGGCGAGAAAGTCGTCGTCGTTGCCGTATCAAATGGTGCCGCCCTCGCGTTGGCCATGCTCGACCATCCAACGATGCAATCGGCCGACGCGTTGATTCTGTTGTCACCGAACTTCGGTCCGGCTGATCCGAAAGTAATGTGGGCCACCTATCCCGGTGGACCGTTGCTGTTGAGGCTTGTCGCCGGTAGCACTCGAAGCTGGGACGCCTACAACGAGCAGCAAGAGATTTACTGGACAACAAGTTATCCGATGCAGACGATCGTTGAGGTCATTCGTGTTGTCGACCGCACAATTCGAAAGATCAGGACAGTGGCAGCGCCGCGCATCCAGCTAATTTATTCACCCGATGACAAGGTGGTATCAATCCCGGCATTACAGTCCGCCTACGCTGCTCTGAAGTCACCGCACAAGGAAATCATAGAGGTATCTGAGTACGGTACTCCCTACGCACACATCATCGCCGGCGACATCATTTCTCCCGACAATACCGTTCCGCTGTCCGCGCAGATCGCAGACTTTATTTTGCGTGGAGCTCCCTGAGGCGATCCTGTATTGGCGCCGCCCCACCCAGCGCCAGCATGATGACCAGATCACCCGGCTCAGCCCAGTCCATTGCGGCCGAAAACGACTCCAGCTCTTCCTCGTGATGTTCGATGCTGGATGGGTCAGCGCCGCAAGCGACCAGTTCGTCTTTGATAATGGCAAAGACATCGCCATGCTCCCGACCCCGATGATAAGCGCCAAGCTCCGAGATAATCACCCGGTCCAGCCCGATCGCTGACGCGTCACGTGTCATTTCACGGATCAGGTCATCGGGACGATCACCGGCCTGACCAAAACAAAGCGCGCGACGCTTCGCGGGTATCGCCTGCGCCATGTCAAATAAGGCATTCATTGCGGCGGGGTTGTGGGCAAAATCGATTAACACTTTCACGCCATCGACATCATGAATATTGCAGCGACCCGGATTCTCGTCCTGCACCATCGTTTTGAGGCCATCGCTGATCGCGTCAAACGGCAAGCCGAGGCAGTACGTCAAAGCAGAGGCGGCCAATGCATTGGCAACGTTGTGCCGCGCCGCTCCCCCCATCGATATGGGAATCTCATCGCTGCGACAAATGACTCTTCGTTCGCCCGCTTCCGCTTTGACCAGATCGTCGCCATCCAGGAAGAAGCAAAGCTCGCCGCGCTTAATGGCCGACGCGATCAGAGCGTTGTCGGCCTGTAAGCTGAACCAGACTATTCGGCCGCCAAACTCGTTCGCCTTCTCTCGCAGCAAGGCATCGTCGGCGTTCAGAATCAACACCCCTGACTTACGCACGGCCCGACTGACAATCCATTTGATATCGAGCAATTCCGCGAGGTTTTGCGAGCCGAAATCGCCGAGATGGTCTGCAGCAATGTTCGTGATCAATGCGGCATCTGCCCGATCCACGCCCAGACCGCGGCGCAAGAGGCCACCACGTGCGGACTCGAGAATCGCGATGTCGACATCCTGCTCGCGAAGAACCGCCCGGGCACCGCCGGGGCCGGACCAGTCGCCCCGATCAATCACTCGATCGTTTACGGCGATCCAGTCTGTCGAACTCAATCCAACATTCTTACCAGCAGCACGTGCAATGTGTGTGGCCAAACGGACAGACGTCGTTTTGCCATTGGTGCCGGTCACGAGACCGATCGGTACGTCGTGATACTTGTCCCAGTCCAGGTCGTCCGGCGTTTCTCGCACCGCCCAGGTTTCCGAACCGCTGCCCAGGCCGACCGAGACTTCGTCGTCATCCCAAAGCAAGGTCTTGCCGTGCCGTCTGGCGTCAGCGATCAAGGCCATCAGCGACGGGTTGGCTTCTTCATCCGCTGACGCGAGGAGCGCCGCAACGGTCGAATCGAAATCAGGGACTTCAACGTCAATGCCCAGTTCGCTGGCGGTAACGGCCCACGCCCATTCGTTGAGTTCAGAGGCTGCGTAGAGTGCATCTATCCGCGCGGAAAATGCGACGCTGACACCACCTGACAATCGCCTTGCGACGTAAACCGGTTTTTTCCAGCCGAGTGCATCGTGCATTTTTTGTACGTTCGTCTTCCAGGCGCGGGCAAACGGCTCAACATCCTTTGCATCGCACTGGACGTCCAGAATCGCGCCGGGTCCATCGGCAATTGCGCTGGGACCCGTCAGCCTTCTTGCGTCTAGGAACTCCATACGCGGCTAGTCGCTGTCCTCGCCACGCGCAATTCGAACGCCGCGCTCATCGCTGATGATTTCGATACCAGCATCCATTTGGAATCCGCCGGTATCGGGCAAATCGATCGCCGCAGGCACCTTCTTGCCCGTATCTTCAGCGTGTGCGCCCGAGTTGAAGTAGATGATCTGTTTCCAGGTCCGCTTGATGTTGTCACCGAGCACCAGAATTAGATCACCGGCCTCGGCCATCTCAAGCGCGCGTGCCGTCGCTTCCTGCTCATTGGGAATGACTTCGATTTGATCCGGAGATATTCCGTCTTCAAGCAGCTTGTTCTTGAGCATCACGGCGACTTCATCTTTACCACGCCCTCGAAGCCCATCATCACAACGACAAATGAAGTGATCAAAATGGCCTGCCGCAACCTGAGCAATTTCTCGGATGTCTTCGTCGCGCCGATCACCGGGCGCTGACAAGACCGCAATTCTGCGGCCCTCAACGTCGAAGCGATCAACCAGTCCGCACATTGCTTGTACTGCAGCAGGATTATGCGCGTAATCAAGAATCACTTTGAACGGATGCTCGTCGTAGATATTCATCCGGCCCGGCGCCTGGAAGAACGACGAATCAAAGGTGCGAAGCCCTTGACGTATATCCTCAAGCCCGACATTCATGTTGTAGGCGAGCGCCGCAGCGAACATCGCGTTCTGTACATTGTGCAGCGCACGACCCTCGATCGTCGCGGGAATCAAATGCGTCCAGACCAGCGGCGTATGGGTTTCGTTGTCGTAAATCGAAATCAGGTGGCCGTTCATACCTTGTTCAAGGACGAAAGCCTGGCCGCCCGCCTGGATATGTTGCTTCACCAGAGGATGCATCGGATTCATCGTCACATAGCTGAGCTTCTCGGCATCCGTGTAGTCGGCCATCTGCAGACAAAGCGGATCGTCGGCGTTTAGCACGGCGGCGTCAGTCGCAATCTCGATCGGTACCCGTTTGACTTCCGCGAGTTGCTCCAGCGTGTCGATTCCGCGCAGCCCCAGGTGATCCGCCGTCACGTTAATACATGCCGCCACGTTACAGGTCTGGAAGCCCAGGCCGCTGCGCAGCATCCCGCCGCGGGCCGTCTCCATTACGGCGGCATCAACAGACGGATCGCGCAATATCATGTGCGCAGAGACGGGACCGGTCATATCGCCCGGCACGCTCAAGTTGCCGTCGATGTAGACGCCATCTGTCGACGTGAATCCAACCGTGAGACCCGACATTTTCAGGATATGGGCCAGCATGCGCGACGTCGTCGTCTTACCGTTGGTTCCGGTAACCGCCGCTATGGGTATGCGACTGGGCGACTCAGGCGGAAACAGCATATCGATGACGGGCCCCGCGACATCGCGCGGTGTTCCTTCGCTGGGCGCAACGTGCATTCGAAATCCAGGACCTGCGTTAACCTCGCAGATGCCGCCACCCGCCTCGCGATACGATTCAGTAATATCGCGGGTCAGAAAATCGACACCGCCGATATCGAGACCAATGGCCTTGATCGCGCGAACCGCCATTTCGCGATTGTCCGGATGCATGATGTCGGTAACGTCGATCGCCGTACCGCCCGTCGAGAGATTGGCCGTCGAGCGCAAGAACACCGTTTCATCTTTTTCCGGGACCGTATCGCGATCGTAGCCAAGCTTGGCCAGCAAGCGTTCCGCCTGATGATCGAATTCAAGACGCGTCAGCACTTTCTCATGCCCGACGCCGCGGCGCGGATCTTCGTTCACTATGTTGACCAGCTGCTGGATCGACTGTTTGCCATCACCAACAACGTGTCCCGGTACGCGCTTCGCCGCTGCGACCAACTCACCGTCAACAACGAGAATGCGGTGATCGAAACCTTCTATGTAGCTTTCGACGATGATTATTCGGCCGTGCTCGCTGGCCTTTTCGAATCCTGTTTCAACTTCTTCGTCGGTACGAAGATTGATCGCTACGCCGCGGCCGTGATTGCCGTCCAGCGGTTTGGTGACGACGGGGAACCCGATTCGTTTCGCCGCGCGCACGGCATCACGCTTGCTGCGGGCCATGATCTGTTTTGGAACCGGCAATCCCAGATCGCGCAGGATGCCGTTGGTTTCTTCTTTGTCGCCCGCCAGTTCGACAGCAATGTTGCTTGTCCGCGTGGTCGTCGTTGCCTGAATGCGTTGTTGGTATCGGCCGTGACCGAACTGCACCAGGCTGTAGCGATTCAATCGCAGCCAGGGAATATCACGCTCTTCAGCCGCCTTTACCAACGATGCGGTACTCGGACCGAATTCGCGACGCTGTGCATAACGGATAAAGCGGTCACGCTCCTCGGCAAAATCCCAGTCTTTTTCCGGCGCATCATCTTGCGCAATCTCTGCTGGCAGCAAGCTGTGAATCAGCTTCAATGCGAGATCGGACGCTTCTCGACCTACTTCGGCGTCCTTGTACTGGAACACCATATTGTAGAAGCCGGGACGACCATCGATCGAACGCGTTCGTCCGAACGTCACATTCGAGCCCGCGACGTTTTGCAGCTCAATGGCTACGTGCTCCATCACATGTCCCAGCCAGGTGCCTTCATCATCACGCAGTCGACGAACGAAGCCGCCCGGCTCTCTGTAGGAACACCCATGCTCGTGCAGACCCGGCAGGACGTCGAGCAATGGCTCAATGAACTTATCGCCCAGGCGACCGGTTGGCCATTCCTCGAGTACCCCAAGGTCCAGGACGTGTCGAATAACCGGGAAACGAGCAAACGTGCTCGGTCCGACGAATACATTCGTAGTTTCAATTTTCATGACAGAAGCCTGTTGTTATTGTTGGCGTCGCTTTTTCAGTCTTGGTCTGCAGCATGCGCTTCGCGCGAGGCGATATCAAAGCGCCCGCCTGCGACCAGAATGTGCAAGGTTATGTCGATCAAACTGACCGGCTCACCCTTTCGTGCGCGGTCCATTGAAGAATAACTGAGGTGCGTTGGGTCTATGACGGTAATGCCGCCGCTGCCGACAACCTCCAGCTCATCGCCCGGACGAATAAATGCGGCCGTATCCTCATCCAGCCCAATACCTACTGCAAACGGGTTGTAAGCCAGCGCTGTCAGAAGACGTCCCAGTCTGTCGCGCTCACGAAAGTGCTGATCAATGATAAACGCGTTCGTTAATCCCAGGCCCGGCGCCATAGTGACCATATCCGGGCTTGGCGTACTCCCTTCCGATCCGCCAGCAATCATGTGCTCGGGCATAAAAGCGGCGCCGGCCGATGTGCCCGCGACGTGCATGCCTTCTGCATTACGGCGACGAATCGTTTGTGCCGCCTTGGTCCCGCCCAGCGTTGTGGAAAGCCGCAGTTGATTACCGCCCGTCATGAAAACGCCATCGCACTTCTCAATGTAGTCAACGTCGACGCCATTCTGGCAATCCTCACGCGTAATAAACGGCAATACTCGCGCGTGCTTCACACCCAATTTGCGAAAGAGTTTCTCGTAGTTCCGACCCGTATCTTCGAGCTCGGATGCTGTCGGGATGATGCCGATGCGCGAATCGAGGCCTCCGCAGATCTCGACGAAGCGGTCGAGAATCTCCGGATTATTCAGTTTTTCTTCGGCACCGCCGATAGGAATGATGTAACCGCGTGAAGTTCCGGAAATATTGTCTGCAGGACACATGTTTGGGGGCTCCGCTCAGGGCGAGAAAGGTAAAAATGACGGGATACGAAAAAGGTCGGGTATTTTACACAAGATTTCAGCAAATCCGGCGCTTAATGCTGCAAAATACCCACGACTTTTCTTCAGGATCCAAATCGTGGCAAAACCCAAGCTACCGCTAGGCCAGGAATCGGACTATCCGAACAAATACGCACCCGAATTGTTGTTTCCTATTCCTCGACTCGACAGTCGCGAAAGCCTTACAGATGGCGAGATGCCGTTCCAGGGTAGCGATATCTGGAATGCCTGGGACCTGACCTGGCTCGGCCCCGACGACAAGCCTGTCGTGGCGACCGGCGAATTTCGGATCCCCGCGGAATCGGCGAATCTTATCGAGTCCAAATCGCTGAAGTTGTACCTGAACTCGCTTTCCATGAGTCGATTCGACAGTCCCGCGCGAGTTGCCAGTACTTTGACGACGGACCTGTCGGCGTGCGCCGGAGCTTTGGTTGACGTCGCGGTAGACGCAATAGAGGACACGGAATCAAGAAACGTGATTCGCTTGCCCGGCCTCTGTATTGATTCGCTGCCGGTCGCCTGTGACGCCTGGGATGTAGACCCGACGCTTCTGGAGTGCGACCCGGACGAGATCGTGGAAGAAGACCTGCACACCCATTTGCTGCGCAGTTTATGCCCTGTCACCGCTCAGCCCGACATCGGCAGTCTTGCCGTCCACTATCGAGGACCGAGAATCGATCCGGCATCGTTACTAAAATACGTCGTGTCATTTCGCGAACACAACGATTTCCACGAGGCCTGTATCGAACGAATGTTTGTGGATCTTCTGAATCGCTGCCGTTGCGAGAAATTGAGCGTTTTTGCTCGCTACCAGCGGCGTGGCGGAATCGACATCAATCCGTTCCGCAGTAATTTTGAGAATCAGCCAAAAAATGCGCGCCTCTGGCGGCAGTAATCAGTCCGACTCAAGATCCTCCGCGTCCAGCTCATGCCCCCAGTCCTGCTTTGCGGACAGATAGCGGCGATTGCTGTCACTGACGCCGGTAACGTGTTTCACGCGAGTGATATCCGCAAGCCCAAACTCCGTCAGGTCATCCACTTTCTTGGGGTTGTTGGTTAGTAGACGAATCGGTTTCCCAGCAACAAAATATTTCAGCAGCGACGCGGCATCACTGAAATCACGGCTATCGTCAGGGAGACCCAGTGAACGATTCGCTTGATAGGTATCTTCGCCAGCGTCCTGCAGTAAGTACGTCGCCGCCTTCGCCCACAAACCGATTCCGCGGCCTTCGTGCCCGGACATGTAGATGACAAGTCCCCCGTCATCGTCGTCTCTGATACGTTCAAGCGCGGAATGCATTTGTGGTCCGCATTCACAACGCTGTGAACCGAATACATCACCTGTCATGCAACTCGAGTGCACGCGAACCATCGGATTTGTCCACGCTGTCGGATCCCCCACGACCAGCACGCTGTTCACAGCCATGGATGACGCAAGCGCCGCGAAGGACTGCTGGCCATTCTGTTCGCGAAGATCGTCGGCTAGCGCTTCGATCTTGCCGAGCTCCGCGTTGCGCACGCAGGCATACCACTGAACGTCAACTCGCGAATTGCAGAGCTGCAATGGCAACGGGATAGGGCCCAGAAGGCTGATGGTTGCCAAACTGGATGGCGGCTGTTCGAGGCTCACTTTGCGGCCTTCGAGATCAATCTGAAAAAGGCTGCCCTTTGCGGAGAGCCGTTCACGGATAGCGGGATCGATGTAAGTAAACATGCGCGCGATTATGCAGCATCCGACCTTCAGCATTCATTGAAATTTGTGACGGGAATCACTTGCTGAATCGCTGGTCATTTACTATACTTACTGACCTCTGAGTCATTAAATGCGTGAAAATGGCAGAACCACGGTACCAACGACGCAAGGAAGATCGTCCACAGGAAATCACCGAAGCCGCCTTCGAAGCCTTTGCCGAGAAGGGTTACTCGGCCACAAAGGTAGCGGATGTCGCCAAACGGGCCGGCGTGAGCAAAGGGCTCATGTACCTGTATTTCAAAACGAAGGAAGAACTCTTCAAGGCGGTCGTCAAAAGCGTCGTCATTCGCCGCGTTGACCGGCTCATCGAGAATGTGGAAACAACGGAGCTTTCATCCGAGGATTTCATTCGCGGTCCTCTGCAATCGTTTTTGCAGCAAATTCCTGCCTCTCCGGTCGCGGTCGTTATTCGCCTGCTGGTCTCGGAGGGTCGGAAGCACCCCGATCTCGTCGACTATTACTACGACAACGTCGTTGCAAAAGGTCTTGCGGCAATTTCTGGGTTCCTTCGGCGTGGCGTGGAACGCGGCGAGTTTCGACAGAGCGCCGTCACCGACCTGCCACACCTGATTCTGGCGCCGGTGATGCTTTCTATCATCTGGGGCCTTATTTTCACGGACCAAAAGCTGGACACCGACAAACTTATCGAAACTCAAATCGACCTGGTACTCACGCAGATCAAGGCGTAAGTGGAGCAAGGCAATGAAGCAACAATTCCTATTTCTCATCTTGGCATTCGGCATTTCGGCCTGCGGTGCGAGCGAGGACGACGATGGTGTCGTTGGCGAGCTCGCGTCTGACCGAATAGAACTGACGGCTGAGTTCAACGAGCCTATCACCGAGATTGTTGTCGCCGAGGGCGAGTCAGTGAGCAAAGGCCAGGTGTTGCTGCGACAAAATGACGCTCGGGCGCAAGCACGTCTGGCTGATGCAGAAGCTGCGCACCTTCAGACCAAGGCGCGACTGGATGAACTCGTACGCGGACCGCGCAGTGAACAGATCGCCGCAGGGCGCGCTAATGTCGAGGGTGCCACCCAAGACCTCGAGTTCCGACAAAGCGATCAAAATCGAATCGCGGATATTCACGCGCGCGGCCTCGCCTCCGCCGAGGCTCTCGATCAAGCAAACGCGATGCTCGATGCCGCCCACGCGAATTTGAAGCTGCGCCTCGCCCAGTTAGAGGAGCTGCTGGCCGGCACAACAATCGAAGAACTGGCACAAGCGGAACAGTCCGTTAAGCAAGCGGCCGCGCGACGAGATAGCACTCAAATCGACGTCGAGCGTCACACCCATGTCGCTCCTGCCGATGGTGTTCTGGACAGTCGTCTCTTCGAGATGGGTGAGCGCCCGGGCGTCGGCCAGCCCATACTCGTCTTGTTAGCCGGCGAACAACCCTATGCGCGCGTCTACGTTCCGGAAATCCTGCGGGTGCAGGTCGGCCCCGGCACCGAAGCGCGCATTCATGTCGACGGGATGGAGACGCCTATCCTCGGACGGGTCCGCTGGATCGCAAGCGAACCAGCGTTTACGCCCTACTTCGCTCTCACGGAACGCGATCGAGGCCGCCTGAGCTATATCGCCAAAATCGATGTCGTGGAGGAACGCGATCGTCTACCCGACGGCATTCCCGTCGAAGTTGAGTTTGAGCTGGACTAATCATGAACTCCGACTTCGCCATTAGCGCTCGAGGTCTGAGCAAGCACTTCGGTGATCTGCGTGCTGTCAGTAAACTCGATCTCAATGTGCCGCGCGGGCAAATCTACGGCTTCCTTGGACCCAATGGATCGGGCAAGTCAACGACCATTCGAATGCTATGCGGTCTATTGACACCGACTGAAGGGACCGCCGACGTACTCGGCACGATGATCCCGGGCAACGCGAAACTCCTCAAGCCCAAGATTGGCTACATGACTCAGAAGTTCTCGCTATTTGGCGACCTAACCGTGCAGGAAAACCTGCAGTTCATGTCCGAAATCTACTCATACCCGTCGAGCGAGCGAAAAGGCCGCGTCGATGAGTTATTGGAAAAGTACGATTTGATCCCACAGCGAAAACAGATGGCCGGAACGATGAGCGGTGGTCAGAAACAGCGACTCGCTCTGGCTTGCGCCGTATTGCACCGCCCGGAATTACTGCTGCTCGACGAGCCGACGAGCGCCGTGGATCCACAGAGTCGTCGAGATTTCTGGGCAAACCTGTTCCGGCTCGCGCAGGCAGGCACGACCATAATGGTTTCGACACACTATATGGATGAAGCAGAACGCTGCCATCGGCTCGCGATACTTGATCGTGGGGTAAAAGTTGCCGACGGTACGCCACGAGAGCTACAGGCCTCTACGGGCATGCATGTTCTCGAAGTCGTAGCTGAAGACCCGTACGCCGCGCAGTCTGCGATCGACGCCTGCCCGCAAGTCGTTAGCGTCACGCAATTGGGTGTCCGACTACGCGTGCTCATACCTGAGCGTCATGCGAATCCCGTCGAGATGGTCCGCAATGCGCTGGCGACCAAAGACGTTGCCGGAGACGTGCAGGAAGCAACGCCGTCACTTGAAGATGTTTTCGTCGCGGTAACAATGAAGGCCGAGGAGCGCAATCGATGAAGGCCTTGTCGCGTCTCGGCGCCATCATCAAGAAGGAAGTCCTGCAGCTTCGTCGGGACAAACTGACGTTCGGCATGGTCTTCGGATTGCCCATTATTCAAATATTGTTGTTTGGCTATGCCATAAATACGGACGTCAGAAACCTCAGGACGGCCGTTGCCAATCAATCTGGCACTCACTTATCGCAACAGTTCGTGTCTGAGCTGCGAGCTTCGCAAGTCGTGAAGTATGTGGCGACCGCCAATACCGCAGAAGAACTCGAGGTGTTTCTTCGTCGCGGCGAAATTTCTATCGGAATTTTGATCCCGCCCGACTTCGATCGTCGTGTCGCCGATCGAAACCGCGCCGCGGTTCATATTCTCGTTGATGGTAGCGACCCGGTCATCCTGGGCGTCGCGAATCAGCTACGGTCGATGCCAATCGCATTCGATTCCGCACCTGTCCGCGAAAAAAGAACGGAATTGATCGAGGTGCGTCCCTACTACAATCCGGAGCGGCGTACGCCCGTGAACATTGTCCCGGGATTAATGGGCATCATTCTGATGATGACCATGATGCTTTTTACCGCCGTAGCGATTGTGCGTGAGCGAGAGCGAGGCAACCTGGAGTTGCTGATCAACACACCGCTGAGTTCAGCCGAGCTCATGATCGGCAAAATGACGCCTTACATCGCAATCGGCCTGTTTCAGTTGGCGGTTATCCTGGGTGTCGGCCGACTCCTGTTTGATGTACCGATACGTGGCAGCGTGGTCGACCTGTATGTTGCCGGGTCCGCGTTTATCGCGGCAAACCTTGCACTCGGTCTGCTCATATCAACGGTAACGCATACACAGTTTCAAGCAATGCAAATGACGGTGTTCATTCTGATGCCATCGATTCTGTTATCCGGATTCATGTTCCCGTTTGACGGTATGCCCATCTTCGCGCAGTACATCGGCGAGGTGCTGCCGACGACTCATTTCATCCGCCTGACACGCGGCATCATGTTGCGTGACGCGCCGCTCCTGGAACTGGGCTACGATTTTTACTATCTGGTCAGCTTCACGATTATCGTCATGACGATTGCGGCCAAACGATTCACGAAGCGCTTGGACTAGGTCGACAAGGCGGGCTGTGTCAAACCATAAAATTGAACCCATAGAATCGAAATATTCGCAAAATGCCATTCTTTCTGGTCCAATCTACCCGCAATGACTTCGCAAACGAAACAATCCCCGACGGTTTTCATCGTCGACGACGACGCCGCCATACGCTTTGCCATGCAAGCATTGATGGATTCAGTGAATCTTGAGCATGAAATCTACGGCTCCGCCGATGAATTTCTGCAGAACGTCTCGGATCAGCGCCCGGGGTGCCTCGTCCTTGATATACGCATGCCGGGGCTTGGCGGCCTTGAGCTGCAGGAAGAACTGATCAAGCGCGAAAATACGCTGCCCATCATCTTCATAACCGGCCACGGCGATGTACCGATGGCGGTCGAAGCCATGCAGAAGGGGGCCGTCGATTTCATCCAGAAACCGTTTCGCGACCAGGAACTGCTCGATCGCATTCGCGAAGCGCTGGAAACTGACGAAGAACGTCGGGAAGCCCAGCAACAGCACGCGGAAGTCGCGCTGCGTCTTGATCGACTAACCAACCGCGAGCGAGAGGTCTTTGACCTTGTCGTCACGGGCAAGCCCAATAAAGTTATCGCTTATGAACTCGGTGTTAGCCAGCGTACCGTGGAGATTCATCGGGCACGTGTCATGGAGAAAATGCAGGCCAGGTCGCTCGCCGACCTCGTCAAAATGCATATGACGGCCTAGTAGGAGCGCGCCTTGCGCGCGAAGCAACGCGGCAGCCGTCGAGGCTGCTCAAAATTCCCTACAAACGAGCATTGCGACGTTCATCAAACGTCGCACAGTCGATACACTCGTCGGCATACGGGTAGACTTTCATGCGACCGGCCTCGATCGGTTCCCCGCATTCCGAGCAAACCCCATATCCACCGTTATCCAATCGCTGCAATGCTGCGGAGATCTTCGCTATTTCTTCGCGCGCCTCATTGCCCAGCGCATCAACAACCTCTGAGTCCTCGAGCTCTTTTGCCATTTCTTTCGAGTCCGCATTGTAGCCCCGCTGCAGGTTCGCGGTAATGCGTTCCAGACGGCCGGACAGCTCTTCTTTCTTGGCCAGCAATTCTGCGCGCAAGAGTTCGTTCGGCACACCTGACATGATAACTCCTCATTCGATCTCTGTTTTATCTTAACGCTGTACCTGGCTCCAAGAATCAGTAGAACCACCTATCATTCGATAGGTAGAAACCGAGAGCATTTAAGCAACACGCCTTATGGATTGCTGGTTACCGGCGGGTATGCTGGCCATGAAACATTGAATATTTATCAACACTCTGTCAGGTGTAGAAATGAAGGAAATAACTAAAATCCTCGCCGTCATTGATCCCACTAGTCAGGATCAACCGGGGGTTCGTCGCGCTGCCTGGCTGGCCAAGAAAACGGGGGCCGAGCTTGACCTACTGATCTGCTACTACAACGAATACCTGAGCGGGGATCGATTATTTGATTCTCCGTCGCTTGAAAAGGCGCGTGCGGAGGTTATTCAAAGCGAGCAAAAACACCTTGAAGCTCTCGCTGAGCCGCTCCGCGCACAAGGCATCACAGTCAAGGCGTCGGCTGTCTGGGACCACCCTCTGCATGAAGGCATTGTTCGTCACGCCGTCGCTTCGGGCACCGATATTGTTATCAAAGACACGCATCATCATTCCGCGGTTACGCGAGCCTTGCTCACGAATACCGACTGGAATCTCATCCGATCCTGCCCGACCCGTTTGTGGCTGGTCAAACCGATCGACATTGCTGAAGAACCGGTTTTCGTCGCTGCGATTGACCCAATGAACCAACACGACAAGCCGGCGGCTCTTGATGACGAGATTTTGCAGCTCAGCAAAATGCTGGCCGGAAAAGTCGGCGGACATGTACATGCGTTTCACTCCTATGATCCACGCATCGCGGTCGCTACCGCTACCGCGAACGCCTATATACCGGTCTCGCTGCCCTTCGATGAAATCGAGAAACAGATGCACGAGGACCATCAAAAACGCTTCAAGGAAATTACGGCGTTTCATGAAGTCGACGATGACAAGGCTCATCTGGTCGCCGGACTGACGCACGAAGAATTACCGGCGATTGCTGACAAACTGGACGCTGACGTCGTCGTCATGGGCGCCGTCGCCCGAAATCGCTGGAAACGTTTGTTCATCGGCGCTACCGCCGAAAGAACGCTTGAGTATCTGCCTTGCGATCTGCTGATCGTCAAACCGGACTGGTTCAAGACCCCGGTGGACCTCGAAAGGCACGAAGCCGCCTGAAGCGGAAAGCTCTGACTGAACAATAAAAAAACGGGGCCCCGCGAACGAGGCCCCGCCGTTACAGCCTTCTACTGCGCTCTAGTAGTTAGCCGTGAACATGATCCAGAATTTGTTCGTGTCTACGTAAGAAACGGAATCACTTGAGAAGAAAGCACCCTTGAACAGGAGGCTATAATTCTTGGTGATCTTCGTTCCCGCAGACACGTCAAACTCTGTGCCGAAGTCGGCGCTTCCGGTCTCAGCCGAAAAGTCATGATAGACCCCGGTCAGACCCCATTTGCCCGCCTTGAACTTAGCCGTGACGTACATGTCATTAATGCCCGCACCTGGCGTCGTCAAAAACACGTCGGCCCAGCCCTGGAATGCATGCAGGGTTGCCAGCGGCGTCCTGAACGACTCGAAATTCGAGCTATCTGTACCAAGAGACTCATACCCAAGACCCAAACTCAATCCGTTATCCATCGACCACATCGCACTGAGATGTGCGTAGTCAGCGTCGTAACTCGCTGGATTGTCGCCAGCATCAGATTGTGTCGCTAATTCCGCGACCAGAGCCAGCTTGCCTTCGCCAACCTTAACTCCACCCGCAAGGCGAGCGCCCAGTGTCCCGGTCGACGTCGCAGCCGCGTCCTGATTGTCGATGAGATAGTAATAGGGCGTTACTGACCAGCTGTCGTTGATCTTCACCTTCGCATTCAGCAAATGTGTATCGACGTTCATACTTCCCGCTGCGGAACTCTGACCGAAAATACGGCGTACCTGACCGACGTAGGCGTAGGTCAAAGCCGTATTCGGAATTGCCGAACTCGAAACCGACAACGCGTCATAAGTCTGCTCGTTTTGCCGCCAGCCGACACCGCCAACAAAGCGTTGGTTGTCCAACAGAATGCGCTGCCGTCCAACCCGGAACTTCCACTCATCCGACGTGCTGTAATCGAAATACAGCTGGTTCAGATCAGACCCTTTCGGGTCCGCGACCGTTTGATACACGCCATCTTTTGCCGGTGTTGTACCGCCGCCCGCGTTGAAGTCCCGTATCAGGTGGAAAACATTGTCGTATTCCACAAACCCCGACCAATTCTTCCACGTGCCGGTTTTGTAGTTCAGTCGAAGCCGAGCTGTCAGAGCATTCGCGTCGTCGACGGCATTGTCCTTGTCGACTCCCTCGT
>CAZMRZ010000001.1:31784-33130 GCA_964568835.1 uncultured Woeseiaceae bacterium
CGAGCTGTCAGAGCATTCGCGTCGTCGACGGCATTGTCCTTGTCGACTCCCTCGTATCGTGCCCGTACATTGATTCCTGCCTTACCTGACGTGAGTGCGGATGCCAGGCTGTCGCCCTCCTCGGCGAATACCGCCGAGGAGAGCAGCAGCGATGCTGCTGACAGGAAAACGATGCTGTTGCGTTTCATGATCGTAATCCTTTAGTCGATTCTTGCTTAATAGATATCGTGCAATGTGTTGTAGATGTTGAACTTGCCTGTCGGGGTAACAATGTCCGGCCCCTTGATGACAGCTTTCAGTTCACGTGTTTTGTCGTCAACAACAACGATTGCAGATTCCTGTTCCTTGCCGCTCCAGACCGAGAACCAAACCTCATCACCCGCCTTGTTGTACTCAGGCTGTACGACGCGTTTCGGTCCTTCACCAAGATCCGCCCATTCGCCGATCGGCAGTGTTACGAATCCTGCGTCCAGATCGTTGATGTCAAAGACAGCAATTGACTGGCTAAAGGACTCGTCCGGATTCAGCGGTGCATCGACCCAAAGGTTGGTCGACGTCGGATGCGATTTCACAAACAGCGAACCGCCGCCCATGCCGTCAACAACACGAACGTTCTTCCAGGCGCTTTCCGGGTGACCCACAGGATCGGTGCCAAGGAACGAGAGGTTGGAATTACCCAACGCGCTCGTAACCCAAACCGGTCCAAACTCGGGATCAATGATGTTTGCCCCACGACCCGGATGAGGCGTCTTGGTGACATCAACCAGTGCGACCAGCTTGCGCTCCTTGGAATCCACAACAGCGACTTTGTCCGACTGATTGGCAGCTGTCAGGAAGTAACGCTTGGTGCTGTCCCAGCCGCCGTCGTGCAGGAACTTCGCGGCCTCGATATCGGTGACGGTCAGGCTGTCTATGTCGCTGTAGTCAACCAACAGGATATGTCCTGTTTCCTTAACGTTGACGATGAACTCAGGATGCTCGTGCGATGCAACGATTGCGGCAACGCGTGGTTCCGGGTGGTATTCCTGAGTATCAACGGTCATGCCGCGTGTTGATACGATCTTCAAAGGCTCAAGAGTATCGCCATCCATGATGGTGTATTGCGGGGGCCAGTAGGCTCCGGCAATCGCGTACTTGTCTTCGTAGCCTTTGTATTTGGACGTTTCAACAGAACGTGCTTCAAGACCAATCTTGATCTCGGAGACAATCTGCGGAGGATCCATCCACATATCAATCATGTCGATTTTCGCGTCACGACCGATGGTGAAGACGTAGCGGCCTGATGCAGACGGACGCGAGATGTGTACCGCGTATCCGGTCGGCAGGATGGTTACGATTTCCTTCGT
>CAZMRZ010000001.1:33230-37650 GCA_964568835.1 uncultured Woeseiaceae bacterium
GCTGTATGCACAGCTGTGTCATCAGCCGTTGCCGCTGGCGTGTCCGCCGCTTCCTGTGAACAAGCTCCCATGAACAAACCCACCATTGGGATTGTTAGCAAGAGGAATAGTTTTCTCAGTTTCATGACATGTACTCCCAAGTCATTTTTGTTTCAGTGTAATTACCAGACCACGTTCAGACTGACGGACGCGCTGCGTCCGGCCTGTGCGAGGAATGGAAGTAAAGGATCATTGGGCGTCAGGCCTCTGACGTCCGACCAATTCCAGTAAGTCCTGTCCGTGAGGTTATGCAGCCCGGCTCTGACGATCGCGTGATTGCCGAAGCGTTGTGTCAGATACAAATCGAAGACCGCATGACCTGCCGGCTTGAATACTTCACCGCCGCTCTCGTCGCGGCGATCAAATGCATCGGTAAATGTGCCTTTCAGGCGCAGCTGTCGTTTCTTGTCCGGCGAGAACCAGCTGAAACCCATCACGCCCTGCGCCGGACCCACAGAGTTCAGCGCTTGTCCGGTGTCTTTGTTGTCGCCACGCGCGTAGTAGGCCGAGCCATCGAAACCGAACGCTTCGTCCGGTCCAAAGCGCATGCCCCATCCCGCTTCAAGGCCCTCAATTTCGGTTTCCCCGATGTTCTGCGACTGGAACATCGTGAACCCGCTGATCGGATCGACGCCGAGATTAATCTTCGATTCGATGAAGTCGTCGTAGCTTGTGCGGAATGCAGAGAATCTGGCGGACGACTGGATGCCCTGCCAACGAACGCCGACATCGAAACCGTTAGAGGATTCGGACTTCAGGTCAGGATTCGGGATCGCCCGATAGCCAAAGAAGGGAATATCCAGACTGATATTCGCATCTGAATACGGCGGCGCCCGAAAACCGTGCGAATACTGCGCGTACAGGTCAATGCCTGAAGTGATCTTGTATATGACGCCGAGTTTTGGCGACAAATCGGACTCTTGCAGGCCAACCAGCTGATAGCTTGGGTAGTCCTCCAGATAAATCGCATCGGCATCCGGCGACAGATCAAACTGATCAGCCCTGACAGCGGCAATCACTTTGAAATCGCCGAAGCTGATCGTGTCCTCGATGAATACGGCGATTTCTTTCGTCTTGCTGATCGGGAAATCACGCAGTGGAAACACTTCGCCGAGTAATACGTTGGTCTGATCGCCTGTCGCAAGGTCGGTTGACAAGCCATCGCGGTATTCTTCGGTGATCCGATCTCGATACTCCAGACCAAACCCAAGGCGGTGAGAGATAATCTCGCCGCTGATGTCTTTCCAGAGATTCAATTCAATTCCGCGGATTTCCTGCTCGTATGAGAAAAATCGATCGATCGATACCGGCGTTCTTGCAGCTGCGCGCTCATCCAACGTCAGTTGCTCAGCGCTCGCGACCTCATAGAAAGCGCGAACCATGCCTGAATCGATCCAGGCATCCGGCGAACCGAATTCGTAGGCCAGATTGATGACGTCCATTGTGTTGCTGTCATCCCCCTCCAACGCAGTCGTCGAACGGTAACGTCCGGCACCCAGCATGGAATTCAGGTCTGACGTCGTATCAGACTCCTGGTGGATCACGCTTGCGCGCCACGTTCGACCCCAGCGGTCATCTGCGACGAGCTTGAGCATCGCCGTTTGACGATCGTAGTCTCGCGTATCAATGCCTTGCGGTCCGGCTGCGGATTCGATCTCCTGACCGTCGCGCCAGCTGTAGCCGGCTAACACGCCAAGCGACTCGTCACCCACGGCGAACATCGCCTGTCCGTGTGCACTGTTGTCTGCGCCACGCCAGGTTCCCAGGAAGTCACCACCGCTGCCTTCGCTTCGAATGATGTCCGCCGGATCCGGACTGCGAACCGAAACAACGCCACCGATGGCCGAACTGCCGTAAAGCGCCGACGCAGGCCCGTGGAGGACTTCAATACTCTGCACAAGACCGGCGTCGATGAAGTCGCGAGTCGCGTTCGAAAAACTGCCCGTATCGAATTGATCTGCCAACGGCACGCCGTCGACAAGAATCGCGACGCGGTTGCCGCCGATGCCGCGAATATTGATTCCTTCAGTACCAAATCGCGTTCCGCCAGCCTCGTAATCCACACCGGGGATGTAGCGGAAAATATCTGCCAGCGAGGTCGCCAGTTCTCCGCTGAGGTCAGCGCGCGAAAGCACGGTCACGTTGGCCGCAATCTCTCGAATTGAGCGTTCGTCTTTGTGGGCGACAACGACAATTTGATCGATTATCTGGCCTTCGCCGGTCGCGTCCGGGTCAACACCGGGCTGTGCGAAAGCAATATCGCTCGCGCACAAAAAAACACCCGCAGCAGCAATGCCAACAGGCGCGGTAAATTGCCTCAAATGTGAGCGCATTTTGTGGAGCCCTTCCCCGCGGATAATTCCATTCCGTACACTGACAGAAGCCGCGTCCAAAGCCATAAGTAAGTACACCTACGCCCGCCCGAAAACGCACAGGCGGCCTATAGCAATCAAGTATTTGGGTATGGCTTCGACTAGAATGACGGGCTCGATCTAGACGGAATCCCAGATCTTGACTTATCTGTTGATCAAGTCGCTGCACATGTTTTCGGCACTCGCCACCCTCTCGGGGTTCATGCTGCGGGGCTATTGGATGATGACGCAATCCAGGCATTTGCAGCTACGCATTACGCGGATCGCGCCGCACGTAATCGACACCGTGTTCCTGCTGTCCGGTATCGCGTTGGTTTGGAGTTTGCAGCTCGACGCGTTTTCAGAGCCATGGCTGGTGGCCAAGTTCACAGGGCTCATCATCTATATTGTGCTGGGAATGGTCGCGATCAAACGCGGCCCAACAATGCAGATTCGGATTATTGCTTTTGTTAGCGCTCTTGCGGTCTTTGCCTATATCGTTGGTGTCGCCATATCCAAATCACCAGCGAGTTGGTTGGCTCTGCTGGCTGGCTAGACGGGCCAGTTAGTCCTCTGGAACAACACCGGTCCGCGACGCGATCAGGGCTGCAGCGAGTAGCCTGGCGGTGTCCACCGGCTTACACATCAGAGTGCAGTTATCGAGCAAGCGCGCTTCCTTTACAACCTTCGACGTGTCACCGCTAACGATGAACGCGGGTATCTCCGAGTCGTAGAATTTCCGTATCAGGCCGACCGCTTCGACGCCCGTTGATCCATCGAGCAAATGAAAATCCGAGATCACGAGAACCGGTGGTTCATCGATGTACTTGATCAGTGCCGTCGTTTCCTTCGCGGAAACCGCGGTCGCAACACGATAGCCCTCCGCCTCCAGAAGAAGCTCCCATGCATTCGCCACGTTTACGTCGTCTTCAATCAGAATCACCAGTCCGCTCGCCGTTTCCTGCAGGCCGCGCAAATCAACGGCGTCATCGGATGCGCTGTTTTCGTTTCCGGCAACAATGGGCACGCTAATTGTAAAGCGCGACCCCTTGCCAGGATCAGAGTCGACCTCAATAGGATGGTCCAGCAGGTCCGTCAATCGACGTACGATCGCGAGCCCAAGACCGAATCCCTCTGTGTTGGAGCCCGGCGATTTGCACTGATGGAACTCGCGGAAAATTTCCTCGATCTGATCTGGCTCAATTCCGATACCGGTATCGGAAACCTCCAGATGACAGCGCCCGTCCCGCTCGATACAGACCATTTTGACCTCGCCCTTGTCGGTGTAGCGGATGGCATTGGATACGAGATTGGTGATGACTTCTGCCAGCAGATTCGGATCGCTGCGAACGACCGCATCGCAGGATTGCGATGTGAACTGAAGACCCTTGTTTTGCGCCTGGCGACCAAACTCGGCCGACAGCCGATCAACCAGCCGCTGCATCGGAAACTCTTCCCATTCGGGTTTTACGGCACCAGCATCCAGTCGACTGATATCCAACAACGAATTCAACAGGTTTGTCATCGCCGTCAACGACGCATCCTGGTTTTCCACCATCAGGAGCGCGCGTTCGTCCGTGACCGTACGCCGCAGTGCGCCGTTAAGCAGGCTCAAGGCCTGTACCGGTTGCCGCAGATCGTGACTTGCGGCGGCCAGAAAAGCGCTATTGGCCTTATTGGCCCGTTCCGCCGCTTCCCGCGCCGCCTTGATGTCATTGGCCATTTGCCGGCGAACGCTAACGTCTCGCACGACGCTGGAAATGAATCTGCCGCCATGTGTTTCAACAAGACTGAGGCTTATTTCTACAGGGAACTCGCTGCCATCTTTGCGCAGGCCAACCAGATCAATGTCCTGTCCCATCGGACGTAGAATGGGTCGTTCTGAGTAGGACGCGCGATGGGACACATGAATATGGCGCAGTTTTTCCGGCAACAAGGTCTCGACGGATTCGCCGATCATTTCATCGCGCTTATAGCCGAACATCCGCAGCGCCTGACCGTTGACGAGGACTATTTCGCCCTTTTCATCG
>CAZMRZ010000001.1:37750-67758 GCA_964568835.1 uncultured Woeseiaceae bacterium
TTGGACAAAGCAGCTACCTATAACGACAAGGTCGTTCGCCAGTTCTCAATCATGGTGGTCGTCTGGGGCATCGTCGGCATGCTCGTCGGTGTCATAATCGCCGCGCAGCTCATCTGGCCCGCGCTCAATTTCGACTTGCCGTTCCTGACCTACGCACGTCTGCGACCGCTACACACCAATGCCGTCATCTTCGCATTTGGCGGATCAGCGTTGATCGGGACCTCGTATTACGTCGTGCAACGAACGTGTCACGTGCGACTCATATTCGACAAGCTCGCCGCTTTCACCTTTTGGGGCTGGCAGGTGGTCATTCTGCTCGCGGCGATTACGCTGCCACTCGGGATTACACAATCAAAAGAATATGCCGAGCTTGAATGGCCGATCGATTTACTGATTGCCGTCGTTTGGGTTTCCTACGCGATAGTGTTCTTTGGGACGATTGCGAAGCGACGCATTAAGCACATCTACGTCGCCAACTGGTTTTATGGCGCTTTCATTATTACGGTCGCCGTACTGCATATTTTTAATAACCTGGCGGTACCGGTCACGCTCACCAAGTCCTACACGATCTATACGGGCGTCGTGGATGCGATGATGCAGTGGTGGTATGGCCACAATGCTGTCGGCTTCTTCCTGACCGCCGGATTCCTCGGCATGATGTATTACTTTGTGCCGAAACAAGCTGGCAGGCCCGTCTATTCCTACCGCCTGTCGGTCGTGCATTTCTGGTCACTCATCGCTATTTACATGTGGGCGGGCCCGCATCACCTTCACTACACCTCTTTACCCGACTGGGCTCAAACGCTGGGAATGGTGTTCTCAATCATTCTGCTCGCGCCGTCCTGGGGCGGCATGATCAACGGCATCATGACCATGTCCGGGGCCTGGCATAAGCTGCGCTCGGATCCTATTTTGAAATTTATGATCGTGTCCCTGTCGTTCTACGGCATGTCAACGTTCGAAGGCCCGATGATGTCGATCAAGACCGTGAATGCCCTGTCGCATTACACGGATTGGACGATCGGTCATGTCCATTCGGGCGCACTCGGCTGGGTCGCAATGATGACCATCGGCACCATGTACAGTTTGATTCCACGACTTTGGAACAAGGACGGCATGTATAGCACTCGCCTGATCGACATCCATTTCTGGACATCCACAATTGGCGTGGTTCTGTATGCCGTCTCGCTCTGGGTCGCCGGCGTTACACAGGGCCTTATGTGGCGAGCCGTTAATGCCGATGGCACGCTGACGTATTCGTTTGTCGAATCTCTGAAAGCGACCTACCCATATTACGGTCTACGACTCATTGGTGGCCTGCTGTTCTTCAGCGGTATGTTTATCATGGCTTATAACGTCTGGAAGACGATAAGCGACAAGAAACCGGAACCCGTTGCGGTTCTGGATCCGGCGTAAAGGGAGAGTTGAATAATGCGCCACGATACTATTGAAAAAAGCCTCAGCCTCATGATGGTTTTGATTGTCGTTGCAATCAGCATCGGCGGCCTGATCGAAATTATTCCACTAATGGTCAGTTCGGATGCCACTGAGCCTGCCGAGAACATCGAACCGTATTCGCCGCTGCGGCTCGCGGGACGCGACATTTATGTTCGGGAAGGCTGCTACAACTGTCATTCACAGATGATCCGGCCATTTCGCAGTGAGACGGAGCGCTATGGGCCGTACACCACTGCGGGCGAAACCGTCTATGACCGACCGTTCCAGTTTGGCTCCAAGCGCACCGGCCCTGATCTCGCTCGTGTTGGTGGGCGTTACAGTGACGATTGGCAGCGACTGCATTTGACCGATCCGCGAGCGCTGGTACCGGAATCCAATATGCCAGCCTACAAGTGGTTGTCCGAGAATATAGTCGATGGCGAATTGATCACGAAGAAAATGGAAACATTACAGTTTCTGGGCGACCCCTACACCGACGAACAAATCGCGGCGGCATCCGCAGCGGTCGAAGGTCGAACCGAAATGGATGCGTTGATTGCCTACCTGCAGGAACTGGGCACCAACCGCAGGAATCGCAGGTAATGCCTGATGGATATTGACCTCATTCGCGGCATTCTTACGGCGGTGATCTTTTTCGCCTTCATCGGCATCTGGGTATGGGCCTGGAGTAGCCGAAGGAAATCCGATTTTGATGCTTCCGCGGCGCTGCCGTTGGAAGACGATACTTCTATTAATAATGAGCGGGAGAACATCTGATGCCTGCATTTTGGCACTGGTTCGTTGCTGCCGGAACGATTGCATTCGTTATCTGGTGTGTATGGCTGATTCGCTGGGCTGGAAAGCAAGGCCCACAGAATATTGGGGACGAAGATCTCGTCGGCCACGTCTGGGACGGCGATCTGGAGGAGTGGAATAATCCGGCGCCGCGCTGGTGGCTGTATCTGTACTTCATAACCATCGCATGGGCCGTCGGCTACATGATCGTCTATCCAGGATTGGGCAGTTTCGACGGCACAATTGGCTGGTCGCAACTAGGCCAGTATGAAGAAGAGATGCAAGCCGCGGCAGATCGTTATGAACCGATCTATGAAAAATACGCGGCGATGAGCTTCGCCGAACTCCAGAATGAGCCCGATGCTTTGCAGCTCGGCGCCAGTCTGTACGCGAGTTACTGCACGACGTGTCACGGCTCCGGCGCGCAAGGCGCAACAGGCTACCCGAACCTCACCGATGACGACTGGCTGTGGGGCGGCACCGGAGAGACCATCGCGACCACTATTCGGCAGGGACGCATGGGCGTCATGCCCGTGCTGGCTCCGGCACTCGGCGGCGATGCAGGTATCGACAACATGGTGGCCTACGTCAGAAGCCTGAGCGGAATCGCCGAAGCTGATGCCGACGCAATGAGTGCCCAACCGATGTTCATGGCGCTTTGCAGTGCCTGCCATACGGCTGAGGGAACCGGCAACCCGATTTTCGGCGCACCGAATCTCACTGACGACATCTGGCTATACGGTTCAAGCAAAGACGCTGTCCGAACGACGATTACGCAAGGCCGAAACGGGATCATGCCGTCTCACGGTGAGCTTCTGGGCGAAAATCGCAGCAAGATTCTGGCCGCTTACGTCGCGAGTCTGTCGCAAGACTAGTGGTCAACAAGGAGTACAGGGGAACCAACCAGTGGAGCCGCGATAAGCAAGCGGTCTTTACTGTGGTCTGGATATCATTCCTCTCTGCTGCCGTAGGCACGATGGTCTTTTTCGCGATATTCGATCCGGTCGATCTGTCCGGCGTGTTTGACGAAGACCTCGAAATCGACCGCAATGTGGGCTACGCGGCTGGCTTTTTCTTTTTTTGGCTGCTGTCCCTCGCCGGTTCTGCACTCACCGCTTTTCTCGTTCGTACAGCGCCTAAACGAGACGCGCAACACCGAGAATGAACAGCCCTCAGCCGGCCTCGATGTACGAGAGCCAGAAGAAGATCTACCCGCGTGAAATCGGTGGCCGCTTTGCCAACCTGAGCAAGCTTGCCACTGTCATCCTTCTTGGCCTTTTCTATGTTGTGCCATGGTTAACGTGGGACGACCGGCAGGCGTTTCTATTCGATCTCCCGGCGCGCAAGTTCTATCTCATGGGACTCACGCTTTGGCCGCAGGATTTTCCCTACCTGGCCCTCCTGCTTATTATCGCCGCACTCTCGTTGTTCTTTTTCACAGCGCTTGCCGGACGACTTTGGTGCGGCTTTGCCTGCCCGCAAACAGTCTGGACCGAAGCATTCATCTGGATGGAACAACTCACCGAGGGCACGCGTTCGCAACGCATGAAACTCGACAAAGCGCCCTGGTCCTGGAACAAAATTCGTCGCAAGGGCTCAAAGCAATTTCTCTGGATTACGTTCTCACTCTGGACCGGATTTACGTTCGTCGGCTTCTTCGCACCGATTCGTGAGCTTGGTGTCGAATTAACGACGCTGGCTGCCGGTGGTTGGACATGGTTTTGGGCCGTATTCTACGGCTTCGCAACCTATGGCAACGCGGGCTACATGCGCGAACAAGTGTGCAAATACATGTGTCCCTATGCGCGATTCCAGAGTGCGATGTTCGACAATGACACGCTCATCATCTCCTACGATGAAAAACGTGGCGAGCCGCGCGGCGGACGCCAGCGATCGGTTGATCGACAAGAGGCCGGGCTCGGTGACTGTATCGACTGCACGCTCTGCGTTCAGGTCTGCCCCACCGGAATCGATATTCGCGAAGGACTGCAATATGAGTGTATTGCTTGCGCGGCCTGCATCGATGCCTGTGATTCTGTCATGGACAAAATGAATTACCCGCGCGGGCTCGTACGTTATACAACCGAGCACGCCCTGAAGAACGAGCAAACGCATGTTCTGCGTCCGAGAATGATGGTTTATGCCGCGCTGCTACTCGTTCTGATCGGCGCGCTTGTCAGCTCCATGGCACTGCGCACGCCGATCATTCTCGACGTGATTCGCGATCGCAATACTCTGTACAGGGAGTTGCCGGGCGACCTTATCGAGAACAGCTACACGATCAAGCTCATCAACCAGAATAACAACTCGCGCGTATTCAGACTCAGCGTGACAGGCGTCGACGGCATCACTCTGGAGGGTGTCGAGAATCCCATCACCGTTGATGGCGGTGGCGTATTATCCGTTCCTGTGAGAGCCCGTGCGCACCGCGACGACGCCTACGGTGTTATGAGGATAGACTTTGTCGTCGAGGCATTGGATGATGCTGGCGACAGGCGAGTAGAGGACAGTCGCTTCCTCGGCCCAACCCCCTGAAGAATTATGCAACGAGAAGACACTGATCCCTGGTATCGCCAGTTCTGGCCGTGGTTCATCATCGCGCTGCCGGCATTCGCTGTTATCGCTGGCCTGTTTACGCTATGGCTGGCGATGCAGACGAGCGACTCGCTCGTTATTCGTTCGGACGATGGCATGCGCGCCGTTACCGAAAGAAACACCACCGCAGAACATGAGGCTGCCAGACTTGGCCTTAGCGCGTTGGTCAACATTCAAGCGGATACGGGGGCCGTCGTCGTCAGTCTGTCCGCACATCCGGGTGTTGCGAAGTCGGATGCAATCAGTGCCGACTCATTAAACCTGCGAATGCGACACCCGACGATGGCGTCGCGCGACTCGGTCATAGAACTCCTGCAGGCAATACCAGACGCGAGCGGCAATCCCACCTGGGCTGGACATTTTGTTTCAACGCCGGTTGATCGACGCTACGTGACCTTATCGTCGGGCGACCGTTGGCGCCTGTCGGGTGAATGGTCCGGAGAGTCGACCTTCCGTCTGGTAGCGGGTCAACCTGTCAATGGCGGCCGCTGACACCTGTTTTCACTGCGCCCTTCCCAACCCCAGGGGCTGCGACCTGACTGTCGAGATAGAAGGACATAGTCACGCCGTTTGCTGCCTGGGCTGCAAAGCCGTCGCCGAACTGATTCGCGACTCCGGCATGAGCAACTACTACGCTATGCGTGACGCGCCGCTTCCCGGCGCCGGCAAGCCGCCGGAAGACGTCGCCGAATGGAGTGTCTTCAATAGCAACGACATGTTGAATGCGTTCGCTCACGTTCTTGAGACGAACGCCGAAACGACAATTTTCGCAGGGGGTATGTATTGCTCCGCCTGCAGCTGGCTCATTGAGACGACGCTGAAGCGAATTCCGGCCGTGACATCTGTTGATGTAAATCCAGTGACGCATCGCGTGCGGGTCCACTGGACTCACGCTGAAACCGGTCTAGGGGACATCCTCGCGGCATTATCGGATCTTGGCTACCGACCACAGCCATTGGCCCCCGGCGATACGACGCACCCCGAGCTGGCCGAACAGCGGAGCGCTTTGAAACGCCTGCTGGTTGCATCGCTCGGCATGATGCAGGTCATGATGTTCGCGGTAGGACTTTATGCCGGTGACTTCCAGGGCATGGACGCTGACATGAAGCACTTTCTGCGCCTCGTGAGCTTTTTTGTTGCTACGCCCGTCGTCTTTTACGCCGCGAAACCGTTTTTTTCGAGCGCCTGGCGCGGTCTGTTCGCTGGTCGGCCCGGAATGGACCTGCCCGTATCCATTGCCATTGGCGGCGCCTATAGCGCGTCGGTTTACTCAACGTTTACGAACGGCGCCGCCGTCTGGTTCGACTCAGTCGCCATGTTTGTATTCTTCCTGACGCTGGGACGATACCTCGAGATGCGCGCACGACATCGTTCAATCGATCGCAGCGTGGCACTTTCACAGTTACTCCCGAACACCGCGACACTCATTATCAACGGTCAAACATCGACGATTCCGGTCGCACAATTGGCGAAGGACGACATTGTCCTTGTCCGCGCTGGCGACTCAATTCCGGCGGATGGCATCGTCGTTTCGGGTGCGAGCTCGGTCGACGAGGCTTTGCTGACGGGTGAGGCAAGACCGCAACACCGTTCTATTGGCGATTTTCTTGCTGCCGGCAGCGTCAACCTCGATGCCATTATTGAAATGCGAGTCACCAACACGGGTGGCGACACCGCGCTTGGCGCGATCAGCCGTATGAGTGAACGCGCACGGTATACGCGACCGGCATTCGTGAACCTCGCTGACCGGATAGCGAGCTACATCGTTGTCGCACTTCTGGCGATAGCCTCGGCCGTCGCGTTGTACTGGTATTTTGTTGCGCCGGAAAAAGCATTCGTCATTACGCTTTCCGTGCTGGTTGTGACCTGCCCCTGCGCGTTGGCGCTCGCAACACCCGCGGCGTTCGCGACGGCCGGCAGCCGATTCTCCGAACTGCACCTCCTGATCACCAATGGCAATGCGATCGAAGTGTTGTCGCGAGTGACGCACATCGTTTTCGACAAGACGGGTACTCTGACATTGGGAACGCCCGAAATTCAATCCGTCGAAGTGCTGGATAGCAACTACGACGAGGAACAGTGTCTGCAGATCGCTGCGGCTCTTGAACAAGCGTCAAGCCATCCGCTCGCGCGTGCATTCAAGAACGATCGAGCTATGCCGGCGGTCGGCAATGCGACCGTCCACGTTTCGGAAGGCGTCAGTGGCACCATTAACGACAGGTGCTGGCGAATCGGCAATGCCGCATTTGCACTCGACGAAAACGAGCACCGAGACGAGACGACAACCGTCGTCTATCTGGGGATGGATGGCAGCCCGGTAGCCAGGTTCATCATCAATGACCCGCTCAGAGCCGACGCCAGAGATGTGATTAACTCATTGAAATTAAAAGGAATTGGCCTTTCTCTGTTGAGTGGTGATAACGAAGCCGCCGTTCGAAGTGTCGCCGAAGCGCTGGACATCGCCGACGTCGGATTCGACTGCTCGCCGGCGGACAAACTCCGCTTCATTGAATCTCTGCAGGCACGCGGCGAACGCGTCGTCATGATTGGCGACGGCATCAACGATGCACCGGTTCTTGCTGGCGCGGATACATCGATCGCGCCGGGCCACGGCGCGCTATTGGCGCAAACCAGTGCGGACGTGATCATGCTCGGCAATTCGCTCGCGCCCATCATGACCGCGTTGCAGCTCTCCAACGCAACGATGCGGATCGTGCGGCAAAATCTTGTGTGGGCCGTCGTATACAATGCAACAGCACTACCGCTCGCCATGGCCGGGATGGTTCCTCCCTGGCTCGCTGCAATCGGCATGAGCGCCAGTTCACTGATTGTTGTATTGAACGCTCTGCGTCTGAACAGGTTTAGCTAAGACGATGTCCATTTTGTATGTCCTGATTCCTTTGGCTCTGCTGATACTCGGCGGCGCCGTATGGGCGTTCTTTTGGGCGGTGGGGAGTGGACAATTCGACGACCTGGACACGCCAGCCATGCGGATATTGATGGACGACGACAAGTCACCCTTCAATGGCGAGGATGGCGAGGACGCTGCCAAAAAATGACGGAGCTACTACCTGTTCTCGCCGCGGCGTTCGCAGCAGGATTGCTGGGTAGCGCGCATTGTCTCGGCATGTGCGCAGGGATTTCCGGACTGTTTGCGGCTGGCGCTTCGGTTGCTGCCCTAAGGTACCAGTTACCTTTGGCGATCGCCTATAACGTCGGAAGAATTCTGAGTTATACCTTTCTCGGCATCGTAGTCGCTCTGATCGGGAAAACCGCCGTGGGCACGATACCGAGCCTCGCGGGACCCGTACGACTTGTGAGCGGTTTGCTCATTGTGGTTGTCGGCCTGCAGGTAGCTTTCAATTTACGGCTACTCGCTCCTGTGGAAAAGGCCGGTGCCTTAATCTGGAATCGCCTGGCTCCCCGTGCGACGGGACTGATCCCTGCAACCAGCGTGTCCAAAGCCGCTGCGCTGGGACTCCTGTGGGGATGGCTTCCCTGCGGACTTGTTTACAGCGTGCTGTTGATTGCTGCGACGACAGCCGATGCGTCAAGCGGCGCGCTGGTCATGATTGCGTTTGGCCTTGGTACCCTGCCGGCGATGATTGCGACCGGCCTTAGCGCAGCCAAAGTCGCTGCATTCGCAAGCCGTAATCGAATGGCTTCGGGCTTGCTTATTGTCGTCCTTGGCATTGTTACGATGGCGATGCCAGTCTCAAATTTTTTCCGGAGCGATGACAATCTCGGGCATGGGCACCACAGCTCCTCGCTCTGAATCCATTCGCTGTTCCAGCCATAGCAGCATCGTTTCCGCGTAGATCATGCAAGCGACATTATTGACGAAGGGATTACCCTCATCGCGCCTCTCAAGCTTTTTCTGCAAGCCGAAAAAGAACGGATGCGGTGACAACAGGATGTCGCAGTCGAGCTTGGAAAGCGCATCGGCGCTTTCGATAATCTGATTAGCCGCTGGCCCTTCGCTGAATCGGTAACCCTCCGCCGAAACCGCCGTAATGCTATCGGCGTAGACGACGTCATAGCAGGTGCCGAGCGCGCATGACTCCCACGACCAGCTAATGCCGCCCGGTGTATGCCCCGGCGTATAGACGGCGGTAACTTCTACGCCCCCGATCGTCAGGACTTCGCTGTCCGCGAGTGCGACGACGTTTTCGATCGCAGGAAAGCTCGTATTTTCAGGTCCGTAAAGAAATTGCGGATCGTCGCTTTGTAACTGGCCGCTTTTCAATCCGTTCAGACCCTCAACACTCGTATAGACGCGAGCTCCGGTGAGACGCTGCAGTGCGGCAATGCCGCCAGCGTGATCGTAATGCGCGTGTGACACCAGGATCGCCGAGATCTTCATCGGGTCAAAACCCACGCTCTTGATATTGGCTTCGATCAGCGCAGCGGATTGCGGCAATCCGCCGTCCGCGAGTATCAAGCCCTCTTCGGTCTCGATAAGAACCGATGACAGTCCCGCGGTTCCGACGTACCAGGTGTTGCCGTAAATACGAAACGGCTCTTGCGGCAGGTTCCAGCTCTCGCAGTTGGAACACTCGAAAGTCGCGTCAGGCTCGAGCTCCCTCGGGCCGCAGGCGACAAGAAGACCAGCGATCAAGCAGACAAATACCAATCGATTCATACGAAAGCCTTGTAGAACAAACGCGCGGCAGCGATCACCAGAAACGCGCCGAATAACATACTCAATTTCTTCTCCGAAAATGAATGCGCAATCCTCGCGCCGATGGGTGCCGTCATGACCGTGGTGGGTGCGATCAACGCGAATCCAATCAGACTGACGAATCCCAGACTGCCCGGTGGCATTCGAACATCATTCCAACCGGCCAGAATAAATCCGATCGTCCCCGGCAAACTAATGACAAGTCCGAAGAGCGATGCTGTTCCTACTGCGCGGTGTATCGGCTGATTGAAAAGCGTCAGGATCATCACGGAAAACGTGCCGCCGCCAATTCCCATCATGCTCGACAGGCAACCAATGGCTGTCGGGATGATCGGCATCATCGGACCACGCGGTACGTCTTGAGTAAGATTTCGGCTTTGAGGCAGGAAGATCATCTTCAACGCGATCAAAAGCGCGAGCGTTGCGAAGATCATGGCCAGTACGCGGCTATGGACCTGAGCCGCAATCCAGGTTCCCGCCAGAGATCCGACGAGCACAAACAACGCCCAGCGTTTGATGATCTGCATGTCCACGGCTTGGTGCTGATGGTGAGCGCGGGCCGATGAAATCGAAGTTGGAATGATCACGGCCAGCGATGTCGCGACAGCGACGTGCATGCGGATCGCGGGATCAACACCGAGGAAACCGAGCGTGAACTCGAGCACGGGAACGATGACGATGCCGCCGCCAATGCCGAACAGCCCAGCCATGACACCTGCAACACAACCGGTCGCCAGCATTGCCGCACCGAGTATTATCCATTGCTCCGTCATGGCGTGTTGGTCAGCTTCTCAGTTGGTCCGCGTGGAATCTCAAGTGCTCTTCGATGAACGTCGATATGAAGTAATAGCCATGGTCATAACCATCGTGAATCCTCAGCCGCAACGCTAATCCGCTTTCCTGACACGCAGCTTCGAGTAATTCAGGCTTTAGTTGTTCAGCCAGATACGGATCATCCGCGCCCTGATCGACGAGAATCTCGCTATAGACGGACGGATCGGATGCACTACGCGCGACTTCCGCTGCGTCGAAGTTCGTCCACGTTGAGGTGTCATCACCGAGGTAATATCCCATCGCTTTTCGTCCCCACGGGCTGTCCAAGGTCGTGCATATTGGCGCGAATGCCGATAGCGACTTGAACATATCCGGGTTTCTGAGACCGATAATCAATGCGCCATGGCCGCCCATCGAATGCCCGGTAAGACCGTGACGGTCAGCATCGCCTGGAAAGTTGTTGAAGATGACGTCCTGCAACTCCTGAGTTACGTAGTCGTACATCTGATAGTGCTTCGACCACGGCATCTCAGTCGAATTGACATAGAACCCCGCGCCGAGTCCAAAATCGTAATCGTCGTCCGGATCATCGGGAACGCCGTCGCCGCGCGGGCTCGTATCAGGAGACACCAACATGATGCCAAGCTCGGCCGCGACTCGCTGCGCGCCGCTCTTCACCATGAAATTTTCTTCGGTGCAGGTGAGACCGGAAAGAAAGGTCAGTACAGGGACTTTACCCGCGGCTGCCTGAGGTGGAACAAAGACAGAAAATCGCATGCTGCAGTCATTGACGGCAGACGCGTGCTGGTAAAAGCCGATTTTGCCGCCGAAGCAGCGGGTTTCGCTGAGGGTTTCAATAGTCATAGCGAGCGATTATGGCCGACTATGGCTGAATTCGAAACTTTAGCGTTTCTGAAACACCAATGTCCCGTTGGTGCCGCCAAATCCGAAGCTGTTCGACATCACCGTCTTCAATCCGGCATTTTCGATCAGCTCTGTAACCAGCGGCTTGCCCACAACAGCGGGATCGGGGTCATTGACATTGATTGATGGTGCGATGAAATCGTCCTGCAGCATCAACAGACAATGAATCGCCTCCTGCGCGCCGGTCGCTCCCAGTGAGTGGCCACACAAGGATTTGGACGATCCAAAGCGCGGCATGTCTTCGCCAAACAGCGTCGCCATTCCTTCAACTTCCTTCACATCGCCAACGGGCGTGCTGGTGCCGTGCGTATTGATGTAATCGATCGGGCCCTCAACCGTTGAACGCGCCATATCCATGCAACGAACCGCACCTTCTCCCGATGGAGCAACCATGTCGCTGCCATCCGACGTCGCGCCATAACCGACGAGCTCGCCGTAAATTTTTGCGCCGCGCGCTTTCGCGTGCTCGAGCTCTTCGACGACAACCATTCCCGCGCCAGCAGCGATAACGAAGCCGTCACGAGTAACGTCGTAGGGACGTGATGCCGTTGTTGGGTCATCGTTGTACTTGGATGAAAGGGCGCCCATCGCGTCGAACAGACATGCCAATGTCCAGTGCTCTTCCTCACCGCCGCCGGCGAAAACAATGTCTTGTTTGCCTAGCTGAATCTGTTCTGCTGCAGCGCCAATACAATGTGCACTGGTGGCACAAGCCGACGTCAGCGAGTAGTTAACGCCTTTGATCTTGAACGGTGTAGCCAGACACGCTGAAATCGAACTACCCATCGTACGCGTGACCATGTACGGCCCGATTTTTCGCACGCCGCGGGCACGCAAAATGTCGGCACTCTTGACGATGTTCTCACTGGATGCACCACCGGACGCAGCAATGATGCCGCTGCGGATGTTCGACACATCGCTTTCTTCAAGTCCTGAATCATCGATAGCCTGCCGCATTGCGATGTAGGCATACGCCGCCGAATTGCCCATGAAGCGAAGAACTTTCCGGTCGATGTGTTCTTTGGTATCAATATTCACGCTTCCAGACACCTGGCTGCGCAGACCCATTTCCTTAAACTCCTCGTTGGCAACGATGCCAGAGCGTCCAAGACGGAGGGACTCAGTAATATCTTCTTTTGAATTGCCTAAGCAGGAAACGGCACCAAGGCCAGTGATTACAACGCGACGCATCAATCGTTCCTAAAAGTTATCTGTGGAGGTAAACAGCCCGACCTTGAGGTCTTCCGCTGTGTAGATTTCGCGGCCATCGACGGACACCGTACCGTCGGCCAATGCGAGCACAAGCTTACGTGAAATAATTCGTTTGATATCGATCTGAAACGTAACCAGTTTCGAAGTCGGCAAAATCTGGCCGGTAAATTTCACCTTGCCAACGCCCAACGCCCGTCCTTTGCCCTGATGGGCGCCCCAAACCAGGTGAAACCCGACCAACTGCCACAGCGCATCGAGCCCCAGGCAACCCGGCATGACGGGATCATCTTCGAAATGGCAATCGAAGAACCAAAGGTCTGGCTTGATATCGAATTCGGCCTTGATTTCGCCTTTGCCATATTTACCCGTGTCGTCGGTAATCAGCGTAACGCGGTCCGTCATGAGCATCGGCGGCTTGGGCAGTCGGCCGTTTTCTTTGCCGAACATCTCCCCATGCCCACAACTGAGCAAGTCCTCATAGTCGTAGGAACTCTGGCGTACCGGCAAGTTCTCAACCGCAGAATTATTGGAATCAGTCATACGCCCTCCGGCGTGCAGGTCGTTCTTTGCCCGGACTGGGCATACATAGTGGACAATTTTACGCCGTTAGCTATCGAGGTAGTTTTGAAATTGCGCCATTTGAGATCAGGCCTTGTCGTAATCCAGCAGGACTTCATCGCTGACCGGAGTACTCTGGCAGGCCAGAACGAAGCCCTTCTCGACCTCCCAGGGCTCAAGGCCGTAGTTGGTCGCCATTTTCACTTCGCCTTCCTGCACATGCGTTCGGCAGGTCGCGCAGACGCCGCCTTTGCAAGAATACGGCAGCTCTACACCCTGCTCCGCCGCCGCATCCACAATATTGATCCCGGCGCGGGGCATTTCGAACGTCTTTTTGTGACCGTCCATGACGACGGTAATGCTGGCCAGGTCTGGAGATACGGTGCCAGTGACCTTATTTCGACCCGCAGTACGTCTGGCTCCGAAGCGCTCAGCGTGTATTTTATCCGCAGGAATACCCAATTCATTTAAGGTCACTGTCACCGTATTTATCATGGTGTCGGGACCACACACGAACACTTCGTCCGGCGGTGCCGCCTTGCAGAACCGATCAAACAAGTCGCGCATCTTGGCCTCATCCAATCGACCGGCAGCGATGTCGAACTCCTGCTCCTCGCGGCTAAACAGGAAATGCAGCTGCAGGCGCGCCGGGTATTGATTCTTCAACGCATAGAGATCGTCGATAAACATCGTCGAGTTTTGCTTGCGGTTGCCATAGAAAAGCGCGAAGCGACTATCCGGCTCTGCGCTCAAGACCGACGAAACAATCGACAATATCGGCGTAATGCCACTCCCCGCCGCTACGCCCAAATATTGTCTCTTACTCTTTGCATCGAGCACAGCATGGAACTGACCGTTCGGCGGCATAACGTCCAACGTGTCGCCAACTTCGAGCTCATTGGCGGCGAATTCGGAGAACTGGCCACCCTCTTGTATGCGGACTCCGATCTGCAACGGCCACCGGCCCTGCTCCGAACAAATACTGTAGGTGCGGCGAATTTTCCGACCGTCCTGCTCAATCTGGATCGGCAAATGTTGGCCCGCCTGAAACGCATACTCGTCGCGTAGCGCCTCGGGAACATCCAGAGTGATGCGCACGGAATCGCGAGTCTCTCTGTCCTTGGCGGCGACGACTAATGGATGAAACTGTCTCATTGGCACATGTTCACAGGCACTTGAAATATTCGAAGGGCTCAAGACACTCGCGACAACGCCACGACGCTTTGCAAGCCGTTGAACCGAACTCACTGACCAGCTCGGTATCCATTGATTCGCACTGCGGGCACGCAATCTCACGGCTGGGGCTGGGTGGCGCGATGCCATAACGGCGCAACTTTTCGCGTCCGTCTTCGCTAATCCAGTCCGTCGTCCAGGGCGGCGACAACACTCGCTTGATGGCAGCGTCACCGATACCGTGGCCCTTAAGTGCTGCGAGGACATCCGACTCGATCGCCTCTGTCGCCGGACAGCCTGAATAGGTCGGAGTTAAGGTCACTGTTACCTTATTGTCGACCGATTCGTCGACAGTGACATCGCGGACGATGCCCAGATCCAGGATGCTCAGCACCGGTATTTCGGGGTCGGGCACGTCAGCCAGCCACTCATAGACCTGCGCTTTGCTGATAGTGGTTGCTACCACGACGCACCCGGGAAGGACCGCTGCAAATATTGCATCTCGGCGATTAAGAAACCAAAGTGTTCGCTGTGCTGTCCCTGTTTGCCACCGCTCGCCATCCACTGGTCGTCGGGTAACTTCAAGGTCGCTTCCGCTACTGTCTTTTCGACGTCCTGCTGCCACAGTTTTTGAATGGCCGCGAGGTCCGGTCCGCAATAGGCTTCCTGCGTCGCGATGTCGATAGCATCGGCCGCAAACATCTCACCGGTGTAACGCCAGTTGTCATCGAGCGACTTCTGCGCACGATCGTGACTGAGTTCTGTGCCGTCACCGAGTCGGACAAGCCATTGCGAACTATGGCGGAGGTGATATCTAACTTCCTTGATCGCGCGAGCCGCAATCTCCGCTAACCCTGGATCGGAACAACGCGTCAGGGCATCCAGCAAATGGACGTAGAATGCCTCAAACAAATACTGGCGCACGAGCGCATCGCCAAAATGACCATTCGGCTGTTCGAGCAGCAACAAGTTACGGAATTCGTTTTCGTCGCGCAGAAAGGCGAAATCATCTTCGCTGCGTCCTTGCCCGTCGAGTTCGGCGGCGCGCGTGTAAAACATGCGAGCCTGACCAATAAAATCGAGTGCGAAATTCGCGTTCGCGAGCTCTTCTTCAAGCTCCGGCTCAGCGGCTACCAGTTCGACCATGCGCTGCGAAAGTATCAGCGCGTTGTCGGCCAGCCGCAACGTGTAGGCAAGCAAAGCCTGATCGGCATTCACAGATTTTCAACTCCGTCTGGTATCTCGTAGAACGTCGGATGTCGATAGATTTTGTCCTCGGCCGGCTCGAAGAATGCTGACGTCTCTGCAGGATCCGACGCAACAATTTTGTCCGAACGAACGACCCACAAACTCACGCCTTCGCTTCGCCGCGTATAAGTATCGCGGGCATTGTCCAACGCCATTTGATCGTCCGCGGCGTGTACGCTTCCCGCGTGGCGATGGCTCAAGCCAGCCTTGGTGCGAATAAAAACTTCGTAAAGTGGCCATTCCTGTTTCGACATTTCGATTCCCCTCAAGCCGCCGCGCGGGCGGCCTGTTTACTGGCATAGGCCTGTGCTGCTTCACGCACCCATACGTTGTCGTCGTGTGCGCTGCGGCGTTTTTCAAGGCGTTGTTTATTGCACGGACCGTTGCCTGCGACAACGTTCATAAACTCCTGCCAGTCGATTTCGCCAAACTGGTAGTGCCCGGACTCCTCGTCGAACTTCAACGCGTCATCAGGCATCGTAATCCCGAGGAAGTCCGCCTGCTGCACGGTGACGTCGACGAATTTTTGTCGCAATTCGTCGTTGCTAAAACGTTTGATTTTCCAGGCCATGGATTGTGCCGAGTGTTTCGACTCCGAGTCGTTCGGACCGAACATCATCAGTGACGGCCACCACCAGCGGTTCAACGCATCCTGCGCCATCGCTTTTTGTGCGTCGGTACCACGGCAAAGCGTCAACATGATGTCGAAGCCCTGGCGCTGATGAAAACTTTCTTCCTTACAGACACGAACCATGGCTCGTGCATACGGGCCATAGGAACAACGACACAGCGGAATTTGATTCATGATCGCCGCACCATCGACCAGCCAGCCAATAGCGCCGATGTCCGCCCAAGTCACGGTCGGGTAATTGAAGATACTGGAGTACTTGGCTTTACCGCTGAGTAAATCGGCAACCATCTGGTCCCGTGAAACACCCAAGGTTTCGGCGGCAGAGTAAAGATACAGGCCGTGGCCCGCCTCATCCTGCACCTTCGCCAGCAAAATCGCCTTGCGTTTCAACGACGGCGCGCGCGTTAGCCAGTTGCCCTCCGGTTGCATTCCGATGATCTCGGAATGTGCGTGCTGAGAAATCTGCCGGATTAAGGTCCGCCGATAGGCCTCGGGCATCCAGTCCTTGGCTTCAATTTTCTCTTCCGCATCAACACGTTGCTGGAACGCGTCGAGCTTGTCAGGCGACTCGACAGCCGCTTGCTTGTCTTTACCCGCCTGATCCAGGCCTTGTGTGTACATTTCAAACTCCGATGCTAGCGGGCTAATGTGTCACGCTTTTTTAAGCTTTTCAATGTTTCTTGTATCACTTTTGCAGCAAGTCTAGTCAGTAAACAGGGGCTTTCCATTACTCGCTGAACGACCGCGAAATATAGCGACCTTCTCTTCGCGCTGATTATAGATTTTGATCGTGTAATAACCCGAGCGGCGACCGCGGTAATCTTCGCTCGCAATAGCCGTCAGTTCATCATTGAGCATCGCTGGTCGCAGGAAATCAATATGGCAGGACGCGGCAAACGACTGCAGGTTATAGGCGTTGCACGCGAAGGCGAAAGCGGTATCACCCAACGCAAACACCAGCCCGCCATGACAAACATCGAGGCCATTGACCATGTCATCGCGAATGACCATCCGGGCAATAGCTCCACCGACTTCGGTCACCTCGATTTCCATCCCCAGCGCCTGCGAGGCACTGTCATCATTCCACATGACTTCGGCACAGCGTTTTGCAATTTCCAGCTCAGTCATTACTCGCCCTTTTCCTTGTCGTCTTCTCGATGCCACCGAATCGGCGCCAGAATGTCGCTCCGGGCGGTGGCAAAGGACCGTCGGTCGTCTCCATCGTGTGACCGACGTACTCATCTGCCTCAAAGTGCGTTGCCAGATACAGGTTTCTGCACAGTTGATAGGCCGCCGCGCCCTTCCAGCCCGGGAGGAGTAATTCCTGCGGCAACAACGGATCGCGCAGCAAGACCTTTCGATACTCCTGAATCAGTAGTGTACGCACTATAAATGCTTGTTTTTCTTTAATTTGTCGGGCTTCGCCGATGGCCTTCATGACGGGCCGGAACATCTTCACAAAGGCCTCGTAACGGCCGTTTAGCTCCGTCAGATTCCAGCTACTGTTTGCGAGCTGCCGCATGCCGGAATCATTGCGAATGGTCTGTCCTTTGAGAACCACGACCTCATCGACGATGCCAAGACGCTGCATCGCTGCGTCAACCTCGGCAAGATCCGGCGCCGGGTGCGCCAGAACGTTTGCTGACAGTGGGCCAAATCCCAACCAGGCGAATTCTTTACGCACCAACTCCTTGGTCGCCGTCTCCAATCCGGACAATAACAACAGGCTCCAATGACCGTCCCAGTGACCGGTCGGCACCGAGTAGATACGCTGCGTTGCTTGCTCGAATCTCCCTCGTCCTTCGGCGCTCAGGCCATAGTAGGAGCGTCGCCCAACCTGCTCCGATTGCAACCATCCGTCTTTGCTTAGCCGAAACACGGAGGTTCGAACCAGTCTTTCACTCACTCCAAAATCGGCCATTACCGATATCAGGCTGCCCAGCCACACATTGCCGCCGCGTGGCGCAATCGAGTCGCCGAATACAGTCGTAATCAGTGATCCGGATCGCAGCGTCGGCCGCGAACGAAAATTCTCGACCAGTTTGCGGCAGGCGGTGTCGACCTTCATTTGGCGCTCACTTGCTTTCGATTCGGCTGACCGTACAATCTGATACATAATTTCGCAAATTTGGTCGCAATTCGTATGAATACAAAACTTGGCAACCTGGTTCAGGACCAGTGGGTAGACGGTGATGGCGACGGCAACGTCCTGACCAACGCAGTAAATGGGGAACCTGTTGCCAGCATCACCAGCGCGGGGCTGGATTTTGGCGATATGCTGAATCACGCACGCACCGTTGGCGGTAGCCACCTGCGGAAACTCACGTTTCATCAACGCGCTGAGATGCTCAAGGAACTCGCGAAATACTTAATGGAGCATAAGAAAGAGCTCTATGCGCTCTCAACGGCCACCGGAGCGACGCGCGGCGACAGCTGGGTCGATATCGACGGCGGAATCTCTACGTTGTTTGTCTACTCCGGCAAAGGTCGCCGTGAAATGCCGAACGATCATGTTTACCTCGATGGCACTCCCGAGAAAATTTCAAAAAATGGCACGTTTACAGCACAGCACATTTTTACGCCGAAGCTGGGAACAGCTGTTCATATCAACGCGTTCAACTTTCCGTGTTGGGGAATGCTGGAAAAACTCGCACCAACGCTGCTCGCTGGCGTACCGGCGATCGTCAAACCTGCGTCCAGTACCGCGTATCTGACGGAACTGATGGTACGACGAATCCACGCGAGCGGAATATTGCCGGAAGGAGCGCTGCAACTGATCTGCGGCAGCGTTGGCGATTTATTCGATCATCTGAACTGCCAGGATACGATCGCGTTTACCGGCTCGAAAAATACGGCCGAGTTTCTGCAACAGCATCCCAAGGTGATCGGGGAGTCTGTAGCCTTTACCGCAGAAACGGACTCACTGAACTCGTCGATACTCGGACCCGATGCTGTCCCGGGGACGCCAGAGTTCGATTTGTACATACAAGAAGTCACACGCGAAATGACCAGCAAGGCGGGTCAGAAGTGCACTGCAATTCGCCGCGTAATCGCGCCGTCTGCTATTGCGGCCGAGGTCGTCGAGGCACTGTCCACGGCGCTCGGCCAAATCCGAATAGGTAATCCCGGGGTAAAAGACGTCGATATGGGCGCGCTGGCCAGCCAGGGACAGCGTGATGAAGTCCGAGACCGGGTGGCAGAGCTTTCGCACGAGGCCACTGTTGTCTACGGAGGCAAGGATGACTTCGAGGTGATCGACGCAGACTCCAAAAAGGGCGCGTTCTTCATGCCGACGCTTCTGCACTGCGACAAACCACTGACGTCCTCTTCCGTGCATTCGGTGGAAGCCTTTGGCCCTGTCAGCACGGTATTGCCATACGACAATCTTGACGAAGCCATTGAGCTCTCACGTCTGGGTGAAGGCAGTCTGGTGGGATCCATCATCACCAATGACAACGATGTTGCACGGGAACTTGTGCTGGGAACAGCGGCCTATCACGGCCGTATGGTTGTGATTAATCGTCACTGCGCGGCCGAATCCACCGGGCATGGCTCGCCGCTTCCACATCTCATCCACGGCGGGCCCGGCCGTGCCGGCGGTGGCGAAGAAATGGGCGGTATCCGCGGCGTATTGCATTACATGCAGCGCACGGCTGTTCAGGGGTCGCCGCAAACACTGACAGCGATTGGACATCGCTGGATTAAGGGCGCCGACGAACTCGATCCCGGCGTGCATCCGTTTCGAAAAACCTTCGAACAACTCGACATCGGCGACACACTGATCACGGACTCACGCGAGGTAACGCTGGACGACATCGAACATTTCGCGGAGTTCACTGGCGATAATTTCTACGCCCATATGGATGAAGAGTCTGCCGTAAAAAACCCGTTCTTTGAGGGCCGAGTCGCACACGGTTATCTCATCGTGTCATTCGCCGCCGGTTTGTTTGTCGATCCCGACTTCGGGCCGGTGCTCGCCAACTACGGTGTTGATGACTTACGTTTCGCGCAGCCCGTGAACGTCGGCGATACGTTAAAAGTCAGGCTTTGTTGCAAACAAAAGACGCTTCGAGCGGGCACGGGCTACGGCGAGGTTCGATGGGACTCGGAGGTGACCAACCAGGACGGCGAGGTGGTCGCGCAGTACGATGTGCTGACGATGGTCGCGACGGACGAACACTGGGCGTCAGTGAATTAGATACGACTTGTTAGATACGGAACGGCAATGCCGTATCTGATTTGATTTCCTTGAGCACGATATTCGAACGAACCTGTGAGACGCCCGGCAGTTTAAAAACGAAATCGTCGAGAAATGCGTTGTAGGCATCCATGTCTTCGACCACAACTCGCAGATGAAAATCGGCCTCGCCACTCGTCGCGAAACATTCAAGCACTTCCCGGTGCCGCGACACTTCTCGAATGAAATGATCGACATTCTTTTCCTCATGGCGTGCCAACGACACGTGCACCATGGATGACAGCCCGAACCCCGCCTTCCGCGCGTCGACGATCACGGCATAGCGACTGATAATTCCTTCGTTTTCCAGAGCCTTGACGCGACGCCAGCACGCGGACGTCGACATACCAACGCGCTCGGCAAGGTCTTGCATTGTCAGGCGACTGTCGAGCTGTAATTCCGCCAGTATCTGCTGATCTTTCGCTTCCAGCACCGATGTCTCCAGATTCGTAATTATCGGGTTATTTTGCCATTTTTGACTCTATTTTGGTACACCATGTCGGTAATTAGTCGTTATTCGGGATCATCGGCACCCCTACCCACCCAAACTCTGCGACACTGGCCGGATGACTTTTCCCCTCGACAACTATGAACTCGATGACCGCTACCGGCGCGAATCGGGACGCGTGTTCCTGACCGGAACGCAGGCGCTGGTGCGGATTCCATTGATGCAGCGAACCATGGATATCGCCGCCGGACTGAATACTGCCGGATTTATCAGCGGCTATCGCGGTTCGCCATTGGGTAGCTTTGATCTGGAACTCTGGCGAGCCAAGCCCTTCCTGGAGGAAAGCAATATCGAGTTCCTGCCAGCAGTGAATGAGGATTTAGCGGCGACGGCTGTATTGGGTTCGCAGCAAGTCGAGACGGACCCCGATCGCGAAGTCGACGGTGTTTTTGGCCTCTGGTACGGGAAGGGTCCGGGCGTCGATCGAGCCGGCGATGCACTAAAGCACGGCAATGCGTACGGCAGCTCTCCTCACGGTGGCGTGCTCGTAATCGCCGGGGATGATCACGGCTGCGTCTCATCGTCAATGCCGCACCAATCCGACGTCGCCTTCATGACGTTCATGATGCCCAACCTGAATCCGTCCAGCGTTGCTGAGTACCTGGAGTTCGGCTTGTACGGTCTCGCGCTCTCACGTTTTTCCGGAATGTGGGTCGGCTTCAAGGCTATCTCCGAAACCGTCGAGTCCGGAATGTCGATCGAACTTCCGGCCTATCCGCAGTTCGTCATACCCGAGGATTACAAGGCGCCGGCCACCGGCCTGCACTACCGCTGGCCGGACTTCCCCGGACCGCAGATCGAGGAACGACTGGAGAGTAAAAAGGCAGCGACACTTGCCTTCGCGGCGGCAAATCCGATCGACCGAAAAATATTCGACGTTGCCAATGCGCGTTTCGGCATCGTAACAACCGGTAAGGCACATCTGGACCTCATGGAAGCGCTGCGCCTGCTCGGTATCGATAGCCGTAATGCGGAAAAGGCCGGCATTGATGTTTACAAGGTCGGCATGGTCTGGCCGCTCGAGCCAAACGGCGCCCTGGAGTTCGTCAAGAATAAACATGAAGTGCTTGTCGTCGAAGAAAAGCGCGGAATTATCGAAAGCCAGTTCAAGGAGCATTTCTACGACTACCCGGGCCGCAAACCAAAACGCATGGTCGGAAAGGAAGATGAAGACGGCAATCGTCTGATCCCGTGGGTGGGGGAGCTATCACCCGTGCAACTGGCTCAGATAGTCGCGCAGCGACTCGATAATGAATTTGGTGGCAACACCTATGGGCAACGCGCACAGAAATTGCTCGCGCATCAGGGTGCAGTCATCGAGGTCGCCGGGGCCAAGCGAATACCCTATTTTTGCTCCGGTTGCCCACACAATTCGTCGACCAAAGTTCCCGAAGGATCGAAAGCGCTCGCGGGGATCGGCTGTCACTTTATGGCCAACTGGATGGACCGCGATACGGACGGCCTGATTCAGATGGGTGGCGAAGGTGTCAATTGGATACCAAGATCGAAATTTAACGGTGGAAAACACATTTTCCAAAACCTGGGTGACGGTACGTTTTATCACTCAGGCTCGCTGGCGATACGACAGGCGATAGCGGCGAAGACCAATATCACGTTCAAGATCCTCTATAACGATGCGGTCGCGATGACGGGTGGCCAACCGGTTGACGGTCCAATATCGGTTCATGCAATCGCCCATATGGTGCGATCAGAAGGTGCCGAGCGCATCGCGCTCGTTTCAGATGAACCCGAGCTTTTTGAGGCTCGCGAGTTTCCAGCTGGCATGACGATCTCGCACCGACGGGAAATGGATGCGGTACAAAGAGAACTTCGAGAAATCCCGGGCGTCACGATTCTTATCTACGCGCAAACCTGCGCGACCGAAAAACGGCGTCGTCGAAAACGCGGCAAGATGGTCGACCCGAAGAAGTTCGTCGTCATCAATGACCTCGTTTGTGAAGGCTGCGGGGACTGTTCGGTTGAGTCGAATTGCTTGTCTGTTGTGCCGAAGGAAACGCCATTCGGTCGCAAGCGGCAAATCGACCAGAACACCTGCAACAAAGATTATTCTTGCGTGAACGGTTTTTGCCCAAGTTTTGTGACGGTTGAAGGCGACGTTGCTCGTCAGTCCGCTGCCGAGATCGCCAGCCCGGTCGTTACGTCGCCCGAAAACACGCTGGCCGAGCCCGAAATACCGGCAACCGGAACTTGTTTTGACCTGATGGTCACCGGCGTTGGCGGTACCGGGGTTGTCACGGTCGGCGCTCTGATTACGATGGCCGCGCACCTGGAAGGCAAAGGTGCCAGCGTCCTGGACTTCATGGGCTTCGCACAAAAATTTGGTCCGGTATTGAGCTACATTCGAATTGCTCCCAATCCCGCAGCGATTAATCAGGTGCGAATCGAGCCAGCGCACGCCGACGCTTTGATCGGTTGTGACCTCGTAGTGAGCTCGTCGCCGAAAGCGTCACTCACGTATAGAAAAGACCATACGCGCGCTGCTGTTAATACGGCGGAGATGTTAACGGCCGATTTTGTGAAACATCGGGACGCCAATCTGCGCGTCAACGATCGCATCAGTGCGATTGAAGACTCACTCGGCGCGGATAATCTCTCCACGATCAACGCAAACCAGCTAGCCGGTGAGCTGATGGGTGACACGATTTTCGCGAACGTATTGCTGCTCGGATATGCCTGGCAAAACGGCCTGGTCCCGGTATCACTCAAGGCATTGATGCGGGCAATCGAGCTGAACGCGGTCGCGGTCGAGAAGAACAAGATCGCCTTTACCTGGGGGCGTCTGGCCGCAGCGGATCCGGGACAGATAGAAAGTGCCATTAACCGGGATACGATCGACGACGCTTCGCTGGAAGCCGTCATTGCAAGACGCCGGGCTTTTCTGGTCGATTATCAGAATGAAAGTCTCGCCGCTCGTTACGAAGAGCGATTAGAGCAGGTCCGAATCCGCGAATCGGCCATGGGTGGCCAAGGCGCGCTGACCGACGCCGTCGCGAGAAGTTACTTCAAGTTACTGAGTTACAAAGACGAATATGAAGTCGCACGATTGCATTCGCGGAAGGAGTTCATCGCGTCGGTCCGCCGTGATTTCGGCTCAAAGGCGAAACTTCGATTTCATCTTGCACCGCCGATTCTGAATTCCGGTCTCGATGCCCGCGGTCGTCCGCGCAAGAAAGAGTTCGGTGGCTGGATGCGGCCTGTATTTGGCGTTCTCGCAATGTTTCGAGGATTGCGCGGAACGGCATTCGACATCTTCGGCCGAACGGACGAGCGGCGAATGGAGCGCGCCCTCATCAAAGAGTTCGAACAACTACTTGAGGAACTGCTGCCCGCGTTGAGCGAAGACCGGCTTCAGGATGCGACCGACCTGGTCAGCTTGTATATGAATATTCGGGGTTACGGTCCCGTTAAAGACGAGTCCGTAGATCTGGTTCGACGACAGGTCGCCGAACGTCTAGAGAACCTGCAAACCGGTGGCTTGGAAGAAACGGGCTGACTTCAGCCAGCCCGCCTTTTTAACGTCTATATCTGTCGGTCTATTTCACTACAAATGTGACCTTCATCGTGACGCGGTAGGCAGTCACATCGCCATCATTAACAACAACTTTTTGTTCTTTGATCCATGCGCCTTCAATCTTGTGCACGGTTTCGGACATCTTCTTAATTCCTTTCTGGATCGCGTCTTCAAAACTTTTCGACGACGATGCTGATATTTCTGACGTTTTTGCAACACTCATTTGATACTCTCCTTTGATAAATTCTACCGGGTGGTCTATTTTTTTAGGCTTACAAATGCAAGCCGGCAGCCAAACCTACGCGGCTATCGACCAGGCTTCAACAGCGAGTAACGCCCGGTAACAAAATGTCACAATTTGCGGCCCCCAAATTGGCGTTTTTCTCTTTCAAATCGTCTCAACTGTCGCGTATGATGCGTCGGCGTCAGTGGACGCCAAAAACAACTAGTTGATTGGAGCTGTACAAATGAACAAATTCACAGGTCTTATGGCGGTCACACTCATCGCCATGGCATTGCCCGGACACGCGTTGGCAGACGCTAAGGAAGGACAAGTCTACCTCTCGGTCATGGGTTCTCATGTCGACGACGACACTGATCGTGGAATTGAGGACGGTATTAATGGCGGCCAGATTAGCCTGGGCTACGCAATTAGCGACGAGTGGAATATCGAGGGGATGCTGTCCATCGCAAATAACAATGTTGGAGACCTGGCAGGAGTACCCGATCAAGACCACCGGGGAGTTGGTGTTGACTTGCAACGAATATTTCATCACGAGGCAAAGTTTAGACCGTACATACACGTTGGAATCGGAAATTTTCAAATCGAGCCGGACGACAGTTCACCCACCACTGACGGTGGAATGTATTCAGCCGGCGCAGGATTCCTGCTCAACGTATTTGGCGACAGGACCGCGATCCGCGGCGAGTGGCGTCACAGATACGATAATGCATCCGAAACCAACCTGGCCGACGATGTCTTCAGCTTGGGTGTTCAGATCCCGTTTGGTGCGAAGAAGGCGAAATTCATCGACACAGACGGTGACGGAGTCGCCGATAGTATGGATCGTTGCCCGAACACACCGGTTGGCACCGCCGTTGACGCCTATGGTTGTGAACGCGACAGCGACAACGATGGCGTCAAGGACTCGATGGATCAATGCCCGGGAACGCCGTCTGGCGTCAAAGTGGATGCAAGCGGTTGCCCAGTGGATAGTGATGGCGACGGCGTAAGTGATGACAAGGACAACTGCCCGGGTACACCGGCGGGAGCCGCTGTTGATGCCGCAGGCTGTGAGCTTGATGGTGATAACGACGGAGTCGTGGATCGCCTTGACGAATGTCCTGATTCCGCGGCAGGCGTTCAGGTTGATATCAAGGGTTGCGAAATCATGGAAGAAATTACGCTTCAGGGCGTAAATTTTGAGTCCAACTCAGATCGACTCTTGCCAGGCGCGACCAGTGTGCTCGACGATGCCGCCGCAACGTTGCGGAAGAATCCCAGCATTAAGGTTGAGGTCGCTGGCCACACCGACAGTGACGGCGCAGCTGCACACAATGAAAGCCTGTCTACCCGGCGTGCAACGACTGTGCACGACTTCCTGGTGGCCAATGGCGTCACGTCGGATCGCATGTCAGCACGCGGATACGGTGAATCGCAACCCGTCGCTGACAACGCAACGGCCGCTGGTAAAGCGCAGAATCGACGCGTAGTGCTGCGTATCGTAGAACGCTAGAACCGGAACAGAGAAGTAAAATATGGGGCGCGCAGTAGACACTGCGCGCCCTTTTTATTGGCGCTTGGAATCGATGTCAGTAATCAGCGACCGTTTCTTGATGCTTTGGGTATCTTCATAACCATTCATCCAGGTTAGCAACTGGCCCGCCGGCATCGGCTTCGCAATGAAATACCCCTGCACCAGATCGCAACCGAGTCGCCGTACGATCGCGTACTGCTGATCCGTCTCGACACCTTCTGCGACAATATCGAGCTTCATTGCTTTGCCTAACGCAACAATCGCTTCGATCACGCGGTTATTCGCATCAGAGTCGGACAAGGCTGATACAAACGACTGATCGATCTTCAACGTCTGCACCGGAAACTGAGCCAGATAACTCAGCGATGAATAGCCGGTACCGAAATCGTCAATATGAATGCCGACACCGTATGCCGCCAGGTCATCCAGAACAGGCTGGGCGATCGTCAGATCTTCGAGCAATACCGTTTCCGTCAGCTCAAGATTGAGAAGCTTCCTGTCGATATTCTCGCTTTCCAAAATACCCTTGATCAGACTGACCAAATCGCGATTTCGAAGTTGATGCGCAGACACGTTGACGCTGACCGGAATTGTCCATTTAACCGTCTCCCGCCATTTGGCAATATCGGCACAAACACTGCGCAGGATCGATTCAAAGATCACGTCCGAAATTCCCATTTCTTCGCTGAGCGGGATGAAGTCAGAGGGAGGAACCATCGAGCCATCCGGGCGCGTCCATCGGGCCAAGGCCTCGAGCCCGGCGACATTGCCAGTCGCTGTACATTGCTGCGGCTGGTAATGCGCACAGATGTGCTTGTTCTCTATCGCAGCGCGAAGCTCGGCTTCGAGGTCGAATTTATAGCGTGCCCGATAGCGCATCTCACTGTGGTAGTAAGTGATTGAACTGTCCAGGCTGCGCATCGAACGGTGTAAGGCGGCCTCGGCACAACGAAAGACACTCTTGGCATCACGCCCATGCACCGGATGCCATGACACACCTATGCTCACCTTCAGGAACAGATCACGGCCGTTAATCAAGAATGGGGCCTCAACGGTCTCATGGACCAACTCCGCCAATTCTTTGATTTCGCCATCGTTCTCGATGCCCGGGACGAGAATCGCAAATTCGTCGGCTCCGAAACGTCCGACAACCGCCATACGATGACCTTCCTCGTCACAAAACGTCCGGCACAGTCTGTTGGCGATCGAACGCAAGAGCTCCGTACCGGCGTCATAACCCATCGTTTCGTTGATAGAGCTGAAGCGATCAATATCGATGAGCACTGCAACCGTGTCTCCGTCCGTTTCTTCCGCCTTCTCAATGAGAGTCTTGAGCTCCTCGAGCAAAAGCAGCTGATTCGGCAGGCGAGTGACAACGTCGAAGTAAGCGAGCTTCTGCAGCGCGGCGGTCCGCTCCTCAACGCGTTGCTCCAAATCCTCGTTTGCAGTTCTCAGTGCCCTATCTGCATGCCACTTGCCGCATAAGGCAGCGGCGAGTTGGCGACATTCAACCGCGTGAAAAGGCTTCTGGAAAAAGAACACCTTGTCCGCCGGAGGAATTTGTTTTCCGAGATCTTCCGGGGCAGGACTGACGGAGCCGGTTACGACCACGATATTTACATTCGGGTCCATCGCCCGAATTTTCTTTGCAGCTTCAATCCCATCAATTCCGGGTGGCATGCGGATATCGATAAACACGATCGAATACGGTTTCCCGAATTTCATTGACACGGCGACGGCCTCGACGGCTGCATCGCCCTGGTTGCGAGAATGAACCTCAAATCTCGCCGCACCCCGTTCATCGGTTTCTTCACCGAACAGGACGTTCTCGAGATCGGTCAGGGTGGTGATCGCGGCATCCGGTTCGAAGTCCTCGCCGAGGCAACGCAGGTACTCATTGACCAGGGTCTCATCGTCGTCGACGACAAGGACACGATTAGTGGATATCTGTTGAAGATGGTCCGTCATGATTTCGCTCAGTCTTCCTTCACCATAGACACGACATCCTCAGCCAGCCGCGTAAATGACAGCGGCTTGTTGAAGTAGTGCAAATGTATGGGTGGTGGAACACGTCGTTGCAGTTCCTCGAAAGGTACGTCTGAAAATCCGGTGACGAAAATTATCTCGACGTCGGGGTCGAATTTACGAATTTGGCTGCCCGCCTCGACGCCATCGATTCCGGGCGGCATGCGAACATCGAGAATTACGACATCAAACGGCTCTCCGTCCTCGCGCGCGGCCTCGGCAACCTTGATCGCGTCTTCGCCCTGATTGCAGACGACTATTTCGAACTTGGGCTGATTCTCGAGGTCGTTGGTTGTATCGAATAGCTCGGCCGCCAGCGCCTTGAGCGCCTGCGTCTGGCTGGTTTGATCATCGTCACCGAACGCTCGTCGATAGCATTCGAGTATATGTTCGTCATCGTCCGCGACGAGCACCTTGATGAATTCCTGATCCTGCAACGTGTACACCTTCAACCTCCTCGCGCTGCAGGTAACAACACATGAAATTCAGCTCCGTGGCCTTCGCCCGCGCTCTCTGCGGAAATCTTTCCACCCATTCCCGCGACTGCGTTTGCACACCAGTGCAGTCCCAGTCCATTGGAATCCGCTTTGGTCTTGGACGTGAAGCCGCGTCGGAAAATGTGCAATTCTGTGTCCTTGTCGAAACCGCTACCGTTGTCACGGATCGTGACCCGGACCATCGGTTTTTCGTCGACGATCTCATTCGCAGCCTCCAGGGAGATTTTTCCGCCTGTCGTTCCGCTTCGTTTAATAGATTCGTAGGCATTCAGAATCAGATTACCCATAACTTGCAGCAGTCCGATTCGGTGCGCGCGAACCCGTAAACTTGCAAGATCATCGTCGAGCGCTAACTCGATGGTCTGTGGCTTTTCCTTGGGAATGACATTCGCGGCTTCACCCAGAAGCTCATCCATCACGACGTTTTCGGCGACCGGTGCGACGTTCGCGAATTTTTGTTGGTCGAAGAGGATGCCTTCGACCTGCTTCGCCTGCGCCGTGACGACACTCAGATCTTCAAGGGCGTCGTCACCAACAGATTTTATGTGTTTGAACGAGGCCGATATGTACTCGAGGAGTTTTTCCTTGCGCTCTGGCGGGCAGTCGGGATCTGTCAGTTGTTGAGCCGCCTCCGCAATTCGCAAATTCCCGGATACTTTGAATGATTTTCTCAGGCGATCGAGCCCATTGATCATCGGCGTCAGCGCATTGCGAATGTTATGCATGACTTCCGCGGCCGTGTCCGCTTTACCGGCCTTAAACGATTGATCGAGTAACGCGCGTCGTGCATCGGAAAGCTCGCCCGTCATGCCGTCAAACTGACGTCCCAGATCACCGATTTCGTCGCCTCGATTCATGGCGAGCGGCCGTGATAAATCGCCGCTATCTCTGATTTCATCAATATGTTTTGAAAGTTGCTCGATCGGCCGCAAGATCGTGTGGCGCAACGTGAACCAGATAAATCCGCAGACAAGAACGCCGGCGACGATCATGAACAGCATCGCCGCATCAATGGTCTGTGAACCGAGGCTCGAAATATTTCGCGGTGTTTGTGTGCGTAGAACCAGGATCTGCGCACCGTGAATATCGCTGAGAATTTTACTCGCGGCAATTGCGGTTGGCTCCGTGTCTATTATCGGCCCGGCCTCGACCCGCCCGTCTGTTGTCTCCCAGGCCAGATCAACACCGGTTCGCTCTCTAAGCCGCACCAGTCGGGATTCGTTCAGGAACTGCGCCATTACAACGGCGCCGGCAATCGGCCCGGAGGAGTCCGAAAGCAGTATCGGTTGGGAACTGATAATCATCGGTCCCTGTGTCGTCTGAACGAAACCGGCCGTCCGATCCAGCACCGAATCGTGTTCAACCAGACCGGCAGACTCCGCTCGATCAGGATTGAGCACATGCAATGAGCCGGTCGGAACCTC
>CAZMRZ010000001.1:67858-85352 GCA_964568835.1 uncultured Woeseiaceae bacterium
GCCGCGTCGATCTCGAGATCGTCAAACGCCGGGGCGATGACCGATTTCAGAATAGTGTAGGAAACGAGGACGAACGTGGCGGTGAGCAACACAAGCGCCAGGGACACTTTGCTCTGCAAGGGTATCGATGTCTGTCGATTTGACATAAATGCACGCTTATCCGACATAAGCTCATAGAATCATTCCAAATTGTACGGATCATGCACGATACGGAGCGTGACGTGACGCACCTTATGACCAATCATGTGATACCTTACGCGGCGTCCGGATTGCCGCCTTGAGACCCATTCATGCCCCTGTTTAAGCGCACCGTCAGCGAATTCCTTTCGCGCGCTAGAGAATCCCGCGAGCTAAGAAGAACGTAATATGACCGACGACCCCGAGGCTCCAGTAAACCGCGACGAGCTACCGTTCGTCGCCCCCTGCCGGAAACTTTCTCCCTGGGCGCCGTTTTCCTGGGTTCGAGCCGGCGTCAAAGACCTCATGCAGGCACCGCAGCAAAGCCTTGCTTACGGTCTATCGGTCGCAATCATGATTGCTATTGTCTGCATGCTCGCGTGGACGCGTGGCAGCCAGTGGTTCATGTTCGCCATGGTCGGCGGCTTTGTGTTCCTCGCGCCGCTGACCTGCATCGGCCTCTACGCGATCAGCGCACAACTTGAACGCGGCCAGGCACCGCTCATGACGCGTAGTATTCGCGCGGCGCTGAAACGGCACTTCGGCAATGAGATGATCTTCGCCCTCGTACTCCTCGTCATTTTTCTGGTCTGGGCACGAGCCGCCGTCATGGTCAGCGTGTTTTTCCCGACTGATGGCGAAACGACGACAATGGACCTTATCGCTTTCTTCAGTTTTGGCACGACGATAGGTGCGGTTTTCGCTGCCGTCACGTTTTCGGCCAGCGCGTTTTCATTGCCAATGATCATGCACCGCGATGTCGACAGCATTACGGCAATCGTCACATCGGTGAACGCCGTGCTGCGCAACAAGGGAGCGATGTTCGTCTGGCTCACGATTATTGTGGCGTCATTGCTGATCGGAATTGCGACGGCCTTCATCGGACTTGTCATCATCGTGCCGGTCATAGGCTATGCGGCCTGGCATGGCTATCTCGAGACCATCGATGCCAGCGATTTTCCGCGTCACGAGGTCGGAATTACCTCAGTGCCACGGCCTGACATCGCCGTTCAGGACGACGATAGCTCGAGCGCACACGATGCCGACCCCAATAATCCGGGCTCGTCGTGAGTAATCAGCAAGGTTGGAATGCGTTCCATGTAAGCGCGATGACGGCCTTTGTTCTCGAAGGCATTCCGAAACCCGCTGTTCTGTAGCAGCTCTGGGTAACGTTTGACGATGCCACCGGCGAGGTACACACCGTCCTGCGCTCCCAGAGTCAGTGCAAGATCACCGGCAACCTGACCCAGAATCTCGAAGAACATATGAATCGCCTCGGCCGCCCGCGGATCACCGCCCTCTCCGCCGTTCGCGAAGACTTCCTTGGCAGACAAAGCTGTACGTTGTTCGCCGTGAATGAGCGTCAATGCCCAATAGATGTTTTCGAGCCCGGACCCGGATACCAGTCGCTCAACAGAAACGCGGTCGAATTTGCTGCGTAAAGCACCGAGAATCTCGATCTGAACCTGAGACTTCGGTGCGAAACCGACGTGGCCGCCCTCGCCAACAACAGGAATAAGACTCGACCCCCGCTTTATCAGCCCGGCTGTACCGAGCCCCGTACCGGGGCCAATAATGGCAACGTTGAAGCTATCGTCTGGCAGCGGTTTAAGTTCCGGCAATCCTATCGGAAGCGAGTCTGCGGACTGCAAATGCGGAACCGAATACGCCAGTGCCTCAAAATCGTTCATCAGTCGCACGGCATCAATTCCGAAATCGGCAGAAATGTCTACAGCGTTTAGCGTCCAGTGGTTGTTAGTAATTTGAACGGTGTTTTCGACAACAGGACCCGCAGCGGCAAGGCAGATGACAGACGGTGAATCAGCCGACAACTCGTCGAGATAGTGGCGTATGGCATCGTCGGCCCAGGCGAAATCTGCACACTTCAGCGTCATCGCATCGTGAAATCCTGGCTGTTCCGGATTCGCCAAAGCAAAGCGCGCGTTCGTTCCGCCGATATCGCCAATCAGTAAGGTTTTGTCAGTCATACCTTATGCTCTCATAGCCGCGAGCGGGTCGCATCCGTATGTATGGCTAGCCGAAGAGACTGGCGCCGGATTCAGCACTACCGGCTCGTTCGCGGAACGCTCCGAACAGCTCTCTACCCATGCCCTGCTGCGGCGCTTCAACGAGTACCGGCTCACGTGCTTCAAGGTCGTCTGGCGCAGCAACGGACAAGGTGCCGTTGACCGCATCCAAAGTGACAATGTCGCCATCCCGAATTTTCCCAATGAGCCCGCCACATGAGGCCTCGGGCGTAACCTGTATCGCCGCCAGAATTTTGCCGGATGCTCCCGACATACGACCGTCAGTCACCAACGCGACCTTGAACCCGCGATTCTGCAACACCCCGAGATACGGTGTCAGCTTATGCAGTTCCGGCATGCCGTTGGCTCGCGGCCCCTGGCATGAGAGAACGGCAACGAAGTCCTGTTCCAGCTCGCCGTTATTGAATGCATCCGCAAAGTCCTGTTGAGATTGAAACACCTTCGCCGGCGCCTCGATGGCATGATATTGCCGGTCTACTGCGGACACTTTCACGATCGCACGACCGAGGTTACCCGACACCAACTGTAACCCTCCCTCCGGGTTAAACGGGTTGCTGCAGGGCCTTAAAATATCTTCGTCGAGCGATTTGGGCTGCGGATCTTTCCAGACGAGTTGGCCTTCCTCGATGTGTGGCTCTTTGCAGAAACGTCGGAGGCCGGCACCCAAAATCGTATTCACATCTTCATGTAGCAATCCGTTATCCAGCATGTCAGACAATATGAAACCCAGTCCGCCAGCCGCATGAAAATGATTAACGTCTGCTGTGCCGTTTGGATACACACGAGACAGCTGTGGTATGACGTCGGACAGATCGGAAAAGTCCTGCCAGTCGATCTGAATCCCGGCCGCTGCGGCGATCGCAACAATGTGAATCGTGTGATTCGTTGATCCGCCGGTCGCCAACAAGCCTGCGATACCGTTCACGATCGCCTTTTCATCAATGATCGATGCGAGCGGTATGTAGTCATCCGCCAGATTTGTTTTGCTCAGTGCGGTGGTCACGGCCTCAGCGGTCAAGTGCTCGCGGAGCTCAGTACCGGGATTAACAAACGAGCCGCCGGGAAGCTGTAAGCCCATGAATTCCATGAGCATCTGGTTAGTATTGGCGGTGCCATAAAAGGTGCAGGTACCGGGCGCGTGGTAGGCAGCAGACTCAGCCGCGAGTAATTCGTCGCGACCGATTTTTCCGATCGCGTACTCTTCACGAATCCGCGCTTTTTCCTTATTGGCCAATCCCGACACCATCGGCCCTGCCGGTACAAATACGACAGGCAGTTGCCCGAACGACAGCGCACCGATCAGAAGCCCGGGCACGATCTTGTCGCAGATACCGAGACAAAGAACGGCGTCAAACATGTTGTGCGACAAGGCGATCGCGGTTGACAGTGCGATAACGTCTCGACTGAACAAGGATAAATCCATGCCGTCCTGGCCTTGCGTAACACCGTCACACATCGCAGGAACGCCGCCCGCAAATTGAGCAACAGCACCTTGTCTTGCTGCAGCATCACGAATCAACGCAGGATAGGTTTCGAAAGGTTGGTGGGCGCTCAACATGTCGTTGTACGCCGATACGATCGCAACGTTCGGTGTAACGTTTCCGGATAGTGCCGACTTGTCCGCAACGCCGCTGGCTGCAAAACCGTGGGCCAGATTACTGCACGACAATGTCCCGCGCGCCGGCCCCTCACTTGCCGCGGCCAACACTCGGTTCAGGTACGCAGCGCGCGTTTGCTTACTGCGCTCGGTAATTCGAAGCGTTACTTTTTCAACAACAGAGTTCATGGAGTCCATCTCACTGTGAGCGTCAAGGCGCCCAATAAAGGCTGACTGGAGTTTCTTGCTGCTCCAGAAGAGCGGTAACGGGATACGTCTTGTCGACGGTATGTGCGTTTTCGTAGACGGCGAGCTTCTCCTCACCGAAGAAGAACAACAGGACTTCGTCACTCGCCAACAAAGAAGATAAGGTCATGCTGATTCGGGGATGGGGACTCGCGGAAGTACGAACCGGCACGTAGAAACGCGCATTGTCGAGCGCCAACCCTGCCTCGAGACAATCTGCGTCAGGAAAAAGCGACGCGAAATGACCATCCGTACCCATGCCAACCATCGCACAAGCGAAGCCCTTTTCGGGCTTTTGTGACTGCAACGCATCGCAACGTTCATCGACAGAAAGGTCGGCCTCAAAGATCGATAAAATGCTCCCGGCACTCGCCGCATCCTTCAGCATCGAATCTCGAACAAGTCGTTCATTGCTGTCATTGTGATCGTTCGGCACCCAACGCTCGTCCGACAGGGCGACCTGGACGTTGTCCCAATCCAGATCGTAACCGGACAGGTACTCGAAGCACGCTCCTGGCGTCGTTCCGCCGCCCACGACAAACCTGGCCTCACCATCGCGAGCCAGCTGGGTATCAACCAATCCTGCCACTCGCGCCGCGACCGCGGCGGATGCGGCTTCGCGCGTATCAAATTTGAATTCCGTCAACATACTAGTCTTCCTGATGCCAGGAACGTCCATCACGGTCGAGTAACATTGACGAAGCCGGTGGCCCCCATGAGCCCGATACATATGACTCGACTTTCTGTTTCGATACCTGCCAGGCCTCGATGATACCGTCGATCCATTCCCAGGCCGCTTCCACCTCATCGCGACGCATAAACAACGCAGGATTGCCTCTGAGAACCTCCATCAGCAATCGCTCGTAGGCATCCGGATATCGAACGCCAAAGGTTTCGGCAAAGCTCAGGTCCAACGACACCTGCCGAAGATTGAATCCACCGGGACCGGGTTCTTTCGCCATCACAGACAACTGAACACCCTCGTCAGGCTGCAAGCGAATCCGCAGCAGGTTGGGCGAAACGTTAAATTCCTGTTCCGGAAAAATTGAGTGAGGAACGTCCTGGAACTGCACAACGATTTCCGAATGCTTGGCCTTCAGTCGCTTACCGGTGCGCAGATAAAACGGCACGCCAGACCATCGCCAGTTTTCGATTTCCAGTTTCAAAGCAACGAAGGTTTCGGTTTTGCTGTCCTTGTTGGACAATTCGTCGGCAAAGCTGGAAACCGTTTCGCCCTTGATAGCCCCTGCCGAGTATTGACCGCGAACGGTGTTAGCTCGCGCGTCGTCCGCCGTAATCGGCTTCAGCGAACGCAGCACTTTGATCTTCTCGTCACGAACCGCATTTTGATCGAGACTCGATGGTGGCTCCATCGCGAACAGGCAAACCAACTGCAGCAAATGGTTTTGCACCATATCGCGCAGTGCGCCAACGCGATCATAGAACTCAACACGGCCACCTACACCGAGATCCTCGGAAACCGTGAACTGCACATGGTCAATCGCACTACGCCGCCATAACGGTTCGAACAAGGAATTGCCGAATCGTAGCGCGAGCAAATTCTGTACGGTCTCTTTGCCCAGATAGTGATCAATACGATATATCTGGTCCTCCCGAAAACACTCGCCGACCGCATTGTTAATCTCTCGCGCAGTTTCCAGGTCCCGACCTAATGGTTTTTCCAGAACGATACGACTCGAATCAGTGATAAGCCCGTTAGCCTTCAAGCCGCTCGATATCGAACCGAACAAACTCGGTGCGGTTGCAAGGTAAGCAACACGGACACGATCTTCACAGCCGGCGAGCACATCGACCAAAGCGCCCCACTGGTCATGCTCGAATGCGTCGGCCTGCACATAATGGAGACGTTCTTTGAAAGACTGCCAATGCGAGTCGTCGAAGTCACCCTCGGCGAGATTGCTGCGAAGCGACTCTTCCACTTGAGAGAGATAGTTGTCTCGCTCCAGCGCACCGCGACTGGCTGCGATAATCCTGCTGTCCGGAGTGATCTGACCATCGCGATCACGGTGATAGAGCGCGGGCAGCAACTTACGCATCGCAAGGTCGCCGGTACCGCCAAAAATAATAAGGTCGAATGTCTCAACCGGGACAAGCTTTGCCATGGAAATCCCCAAGAATTTGTGAAAGTTTACTACACCGAGACCGTAAATGACCAACTTTTGTAGTATTTCCCATAAACATGCTGTAATTTTACTACATGATCTCCGAGATTAATCGCGCCCTCCCTCACCTCAGCCGATCTGAACGGCAGGTAGCCGAATGGATCGTGGCGCATCCGAAAGAAGCCGTACAAGCGACACTCGCACATGTGGCGGATGAATGCGGCACCAGTGAACCTACCGTCATCCGCTTTTGCCGCCGCGTCGGTCTGCAGGGCTTTCGGGAATTGGGCATCCGTCTTACTGAGGCGTTGAGCAATCCGACCAGCTACGTGCATCGGGATGTCCAGGCCAATGACTCTTCGTCCGATGCGGCCTTAAAAGTCATGGACGCATCTATCAAGTCGCTGATCGATATGAAATCGCGATTGTCAGACATGCCGATTGACGATGCTGTGGTCGCTCTGGCCAAAGCTCGCCAGATTGCGTTTGCCGGGCTGGGTGCGTCAGGGCATGTTGCCAGCGATGCGTGCCATAAATTCTTCAGACTGGGTATACCGTGTTCAACGCTCATGGATACGCCGATGATTCTGCAGTTCGCGGCAATTGCTGAGCCAGATGACGTATTGGTGTTGCTCTCCCATACCGGTCGTTGGCCGGAGTTCGCGCGGGCTGCGCGCATGGCAACTGAGCGCGGCGCGACGGTCATTGCCATCACCAACTCAGAGTCCGATCTCGCAAAGGCCGCTTCGATTCTATTTCCGGCGCAGGTAATAGAAGACACCAGCGTATTCACGCCGATGAGCTCACGGCTGGCGCAGCTCGCGCTATTGGATGCGATTCATGTTGCGCTGGCATTGACGCGTGGACCTAGCGCCAGCGATCGATTGCGCCGCAGCAAAGATGCATTGCGACAAGGGTATAGCGGTTAGCGCCAAGACTGATAACCTTCGCATCTATTCTGCATAACTCTAAATCAGGTCAACCAATGGTCGTCGGACCCGAAACCCAGAATTCGGCTCAAAAACAGCAGGCAGGTGTCTCCCTGCACATTACATCGCTTCCCGGGCCCTACGGAATTGGTGAGCTGGGCCAGAGTGCCCGCAGCTTTGTCGACAAGCTTAAGAGAATGCAGCTGAGTGTCTGGCAATTCTTGCCTATAGGGCCGACGGCTTACGGCGATTCGCCGTATCAGTCGCTGTCCACGTTTGCGGGCAATGAGATGCTAATCGATATCGATGATCTGATTGGCCTTGGGCTGCTGTCTTGCGACGAGGTATCGGAACTCACCACATTGCCGCAGCAACAGGTGGACTATGGCGCATTGATACCGATTAAAAACCGGCTGCTCAACCTGGCGGCCAGCCGCTTCGATGAAGCGGTCGACGATGCGATGAAAACTGAATTCCATGGTTTCCTGAGGCGCAATAACTCGGCGTGGCTGCATGACTACGCGGTATATCGCACTTTGAAGTCGCGGCACGGCGAGAAGCCCTGGCCAGCATGGGAGCCAGAGTACGTGCACCGCGATGAGTCCGCATTGCGCAACATCGAAGAGACCGCGGCTGATCAAATTGAGGCCGCCAAGGTCCTGCAATTCCTGTTTTTTCGTCAATGGCAGCGATTGCATAACTATGCGCATGCCAATGGCGTGTTGTTGTTCGGTGATATACCAATCTGCATTTCGCTTGACAGTTCTGATGCATGGGCGAATCGCGAGATCCTCAAAATCGACGAGGATGGTAATCCGGAATGCGTTGCCGGCGTGCCACCCGACTACTTCAGCGCAGACGGTCAGCTCTGGGGCAATCCCCTGTATGACTGGGAGCAACAACGGGCGACGAACTACAGCTGGTGGATAACGCGCCTGAAAGCGGCCGCCGAGATCGTCGACCTCATACGCATCGACCATTTTCGCGGTTTTGAGTCCTATTGGTCGATACCGGCTGACGCTGAATCCGCACGGACGGGTGCCTGGGAACCCGGCCCTGGCGATGCCATCTTCGATGCAATGAGCGATTCACTCGGCAGTTTGCCGATCATCGCCGAAGATCTTGGCATCATCACACCCGAAGTTGAGGGGCTGAGGGACCGTCACAGTTTTCCGGGTATGCGAGTACTGCAGTTCGACGTCTGCGACGACGACTTCAAGCTCGACGATGTCGGCGTGACCTGCGTCTGTTACACGGGCACTCACGACAATGACACCACTATTGGCTGGTTCAATGGCAGCCCGGACGACATCCGCAGTGAATACGACATAAGGCGCACGCAAGAGGCCGTGCTGAAAATCACAGGTGGTTGCCCCACAACGGTGCACACAGATCTGATAAAAGCCGCGTTCTCAACGGCGGCCTGCATCGCAATCGCGCCGATGCAGGACTATCTCGGGCTTGGATCCGACGCTCGCATCAATAGGCCGGGAATAGCCGGAGGCAACTGGCGCTGGCGGGTACTCGAAGAACAATTGTCTGCTGACTTCTGCGACAATGTCGCGTCATTAGTAATCGCCTCAGGGCGAGGGATGTCCAACGATGGAAAAAAGCAATAACGAGTATGCTCGTCACGTCAGCCGACTGACTCGAGATACAATGGCGCTTATCCTTGCCGGTGGTCGGGGCTCGCGACTGTATGAACTCACGGATTGGCGTGCCAAACCGGCACTCTATTTCGGTGGCAAGTACCGCATTATTGATTTTCCGCTTTCCAATTGCATCAACTCCGGCATTCGACGAATTGGGGTGCTCACCCAGTACAAGGCGCACTCGTTAATTCAGCACCTGGTACACGGCTGGTCGTGGTTTCGTGCCAGCAAACGGGAATTTGTAGAGATACTGCCGGCATCTCAGCGCGTGGGCGGCGAATGGTATCGCGGTACAGCCGATGCCGTGTATCAGAACCTCGACATCATTCGGACTCACGCGCCGAAGCATGTCCTGATTCTATCGGGCGATCACATCTATAAAATGGATTACGGTCCGTTTCTCGCGGTGCATGCCGAGAAGCAGGCGGACATGACGGTGAGCTGCGTCGAAGTTCCAATTGAGGAAGCCGCCGGTCAATTCGGTGTCATGACCGTCGATAAAGACAACCGCGTCATCAGTTTTGATGAGAAACCCGAACATCCGAACCCGATCCCCGGCAAGCCGGGCTTCTGTCTCGCCTCGATGGGCAACTATATATTTAACACCGAGTTTCTCTACGAACAGGTCATCAAGGACGCCGATACGCCGGACACCAAGTTCGACTTTGGTGGCAACGTGATTCCAAGAATCATTGATGACTACAAGGTGTATGTCTATCCCTACCGCGACCCGGAAACGGGCGAGCAGGCTTATTGGCGAGACGTCGGAACGCTCGATGCCTACTGGGAAGCCAATATGGAACTGGTTTCGGTTTCACCGCAACTCGATATGTATGACACAGACTGGCTAATCAATACCCATCAATCGCAGTCTCCACCCGCGAAATTCGTATTTGACGAGAAAAAACGTCGCGGTATGGCAATCCAATCGATGGTGTCGGGGGGGTGCGTTGTTTCGGGTTCTGACGTCCGTACATCTCTGCTGTTTTCTCGCGCGCGAATCAATTCCTACAGCAGCGTCGTCGACTCCGTGATTCTGCCCGATGTCGATGTCGGTCAGAAATGCCGTATTAATCGCGCCATCATCGATCGCGGCTCCAGGATTGAAGCCGGTACCGTTATTGGCGAGGATCATGATGCTGATCGGGCGCGCGGTTTTCGCGTCACTGAGTCGGGTTTGACGCTGGTTACGCCGGACATGCTCGGCCAGAGCCTGCACTTCACCCGATAGCTGTGACTTCGTGAACATTAACAAGGACGTTCTGTTCGTCGCAGCCGAAAATGGCGCCCTCCCAGGTGGCAAGGTCGGTGGTGTTGCGGACGTCGTTCGCGACTTGCCGGCAGCGTTGGACGAGCACGGCTGGAATGCCACGGTCGTGACACCTGCTTACGGTTTGTTACACAAGCTTCCCGGCGCGAAGCGCGTGACTACAATCGTTGCTCCATTCTCAGGCGCGACTGAGTCGGTTGAAATATGGCGGGTGCCCGGTCAGTTCCCTAAGGTTCGCAACCTTGTTTTCGTCCATGATCTGTTCGCCGCCAACGGTGTCGGTTGCATCTACTTCGGCGATGCATCGGATCGTCCCTATGCCGTTGACGCGAACAAGTTCGCGTTTTTCTGTGCGGCCGTCGCAGAGTGGCTGGTCAAGGCAGAATCACTACCTGACGCCATTCATTTGCACGACTGGCATGCGGCGTTTTTCTGTTTGCTGCGCGATTTTTCACCGCGCCATAAAAAGCTGCGCGCTGTTCGCACCGTATTCACGATCCACAATCTTTCCTACCAGGGAACACGGCCGCTGCGAGATGACGAATCGTCACTGGAAACCTGGTTTCCGGATCTGAAATACGATCTCAAGTCTGTGCAGGATCTGTCCGCGCTCAACTGTATTAACCCGATGGCAACGGCCATTCGTCTCGCCGACAAGATAAGCACGGTTTCACCAACCTACGCGGACGAGATCTGTCAGCCCAGTAATGCCGCTACCAGTTTTGTCGGGGGCGAAGGGCTGGAGTCATTGTTGGTCGATGCGACGAATGACGGTCGATTGATTGGCGTACTGAATGGTTGCTATTACGACCAGCCGCCAACCGCGTCTGACTGGCCGGCCCTGCTCGCCTCGATGAACGAGCAGCTTGCCGTGTGGCAAGACAAAAACCCCCAGAATCCCGCGCACGATCTTGCCACGAAACGCCTCGCACGCCTGACCGAAAACCGCCCGGAGAACCTGCTGGTCAGTGTCGGACGTCTGGTTTCGCAAAAGGCGACGTTGCTCGAAGCGACGACAAATAAGGGGCAACCGGCTCTGGAAGAAATCGCTATTGAGCTGGGAGATCGAGGTTTGATCATCATCCTCGGTAGCGGCGAGCCAGAATACGAGCGATCCATCCTCGAGATGGCCACGCGCAACGACAATATACTGCTGCTGCATGGCTACTCGGAGTTGCTGGCAGATCCGCTGTATGAACTCGGTGATCTGTTTCTGATGCCATCCAGTTTCGAGCCTTGTGGTATCAGCCAGATGCTTGCCATGCGCGCCGGCCTGCCTTGCGTCGTGCACGGTGTTGGTGGTCTGAAAGATACCGTCGACGATGAAAAAACCGGATTTGTATTTGCTGGCAATGACCTCCAATCACAAGCAACGGCCTTCGTTGCTGCTACGCTGCGCGCTATCGCGCTGCGTCGTGACAAGCCGAATGTCTGGCAGTCGATTTGTGATCGCGCAAAACGACTTCGCTTTGAATGGCGAGATTCAGCGAAAATGACAATCACCAATCTCTACGAGGGCGGCAATGATTGATGCTACCCAATTGGATGCCATTGTGGCCGGGCGCCATCGCGACCCGTTCGCTGTCCTGGGGCCGCACAAATCCGGCGGATCGCGACTCGTACGCTGCTTGCAGCCGGACGCCGTGACCGTCTCTCTGATCAACAGTAGTGGCAAGGTTGTCGCTGCGATGGAGAAGATTCATGACGGCGGTGTTTTCGAAGGCAACTTGCCGCCGCGCTTGCGACACTATGCACTGCGAGTGACCTCCAGCGACGGTGTGGAGTTTGACGTCGAGGATCCGTATCGATTCCCATCAACTCTGGGCGAAATGGATCTGTACCTTCTCGGCGAAGGGTCCGATCAACACATTTTCAGAAAGCTTGGCTCGCACATAACGAAGGTCGCCGGCGTCTCGGGCACACGATTCGCTGTCTGGGCACCCAATGCATCCCGCGTCAGCGTCGTTGGCGACTTCAACAACTGGGACGGCCGCTGCAACGTTATGCGCTTGCACCCGGGTAACGGCATCTGGGAAATTTTCGTCCCGGCCGCGAGTCATGGCGCGAATTACAAATACGAAATCCAGGACAGTGGCGGTAAGTTACTGCCGTTGAAGTCCGACCCGTATGCTGCTTACCACGAGCCACCGCCCGGCAACTCGTCGGTCATTTTCGACAGTAGCTATCGCTGGAAAGATGATGCCTGGATGTCGCGTCGTTCACCGACGCCGAAGATGGACCGACCGATCGCCATCTACGAAGTCCACCCGGGCTCGTGGCGACGCAAGGACGACGGCGGCTATCTTGGATACCACGCCCTGGCCGACGAACTGGTCGACTACGTGAGCGAGATGGGCTTTACGCATATCGAATTGATGCCGGTATCCGAACATCCGTTCGATGGTTCCTGGGGATATCAGCCGATCGGTTTGTTCGCGCCAACGCAACGATTCGGCACGCCGGACGACTTCCGCTATTTTGTTGACCGCTGCCACGCTGCGGATATCAGTGTCATTGTCGACTGGGTTCCGGCGCATTTTCCCAAGGATGAGCACGGCCTCGCACAATTTGATGGATCGGCGTTGTATGAACACGCGGATCCACGCAAGGGCGAACACACCGATTGGGGAACGTTAATATTCAACTATGGCCGCCGCGAAGTGGTCAATTACCTGATTGGCAGTGCGCTGTACTGGATTCAAGAGCTCCACATCGACGCCATTCGTGTCGATGCGGTTGCATCAATGCTGTACCTCGATTATTCGCGCGACGACGGCGAATGGATTCCAAACGAACACGGTGGCAACGAAAACCTCGAAGCCGTCGAGTTCCTGAAACGCTTTAACAGTGAGATTCATGCAGCGGGTGCCTCGACATTTGCTGAAGAGTCAACGGCGTGGCCCGGTGTTTCGCGACCTGTTGATGCCGGAGGGCTCGGCTTCACTTACAAATGGAACATGGGCTGGATGAACGACACCCTGGTTTACATGTCTGAAGACCCAGTGCATCGCAAGTATCATCACGACAAAATGACGTTCGGGCTTGTCTACGCATTTGACGAGAATTTCGTTCTACCGCTGTCGCATGACGAGGTTGTGCACGGCAAGCGCTCGATTCTCGGCCGCATGCCCGGCGATGAGTGGCAGCAGTTTGCAAATCTGCGCGCCTACTACGCCACGATGTATGCGCACCCGGGTAAGAAGCTGTTATTCATGGGCAACGAAATTGCTCAGCAGCGCGAGTGGGATCATGATCGGTCTCTGGATTGGCACTTGCTTGAGCAGCCAGCGCACGCGGGGATACAGACATTGGTGCGCGACCTGAATCATCTGTATCGCGAAATACCGGCACTGCATGAAGTCGATTTCGACCCGAGCGGCTTCGAGTGGATCGACTACAACGATCGCGACAACAGCATATTTTCCTGGATCCGTCGCGACCGATCGGGTGGCTTTATTGTCGTTGTTAGCAATCTCACGCCAATTGCGAGAGAGAAATATTTAATTGGGGTGCCAGTATCCGGTACCTACACTGAAGTCTTGAACACGGATAGCGAACGATACGGTGGCAGCGGCATCGCCAACGACGCATTGCGGACGACGGGACATTCGCAACATGGCAAACCGGATTCTTTGAGTCTGAGGCTGCCCGCACTTGCAACTCTCTTCATCAAGCTTAACGACGGAAACTGACGCATGACCGCAAAATCTGACAAGCGACCCACCTCAACGGAACTGCCGAAAAGCAAAGATCTGCCGATGACTTCTGATGCGATCCTAAAAGACTTTTCGCATTACTTCGGTCGTATGCTGGGGCGCCGCGACGTCAGCGCTGAATCGCCATTTCTGTATCAGGCCGTCGTCTACGCCGCACGTGATCGTCTCATGGAGCGCTGGGGGAAGACCCGCGACGCGATCGAGGCGAAAGACACTCGTCGCGTATCCTATTTGTCGCTTGAGTTCTTGATGGGACGACTACTGCGCAATGCCCTGCTTAATCTCGGCATCGAGGACGAAACAACCGAAGCACTCAACCGTATAGGCCTGGACCTGGAAGACGTTTACGAGCGCGAGAAAGACGCCGGACTGGGCAATGGTGGACTCGGTCGCCTGGCGGCCTGTTTTCTCGACAGCTGTGCAACATTGGCGCTGCCAGTGATGGGCTATGGCATTCGTTATCAGTACGGGATGTTTCACCAGCGCATCGAAAATGGTCATCAGATCGAAGAGCCGGATTCCTGGCTTCGCGAGGGTTTCCCCTGGGAAATCGAGCGTATCGAGTACACCCAGACCGTCAAGTTCGGCGGCCGTAGCAACACGTATACCGACAATGAAGGAACCACACGTTATCAATGGGTCGACACCCATGACGTGCTCGCGATTCCGTTCGACGTCCCAATACCGGGCTATGAGAATGACATCGTCAATACTTTGCGGCTTTGGTCCGCGTGTGCAACGGACGGCTTTGATCTCGAAGAATTCAATGCCGGTAGTTACGTTGACGCCGTGGCGTCAAAGAATGCAGCCGAGAATATCTCGATGGTTCTTTACCCGAACGCGGCGACCGAAAACGGCCAGGAGCTGCGCCTTCGGCAGCAGTACTTCCTGGCGTCCGCCAGCTTGCAAGACACCATTCGATACTGGGCATTGCAGCACGGCACGGATTTCAGCAAATTCGCGGAGAAAAACTGCTTTCAGTTGAACGATACTCACCCGGCCGTCGCCGTCGCGGAGCTGATGCGGCTATTGATCGACGATCATGGTCTCACCTGGGATGAGGCCTGGGACATCACACGCAATACGATGGCCTACACCAACCACACGCTATTGCCGGAAGCGCTGGAGTTGTGGCCCGTGTCAATGTTCCGTCGCTTGCTGCCACGCGTTCTCGATATCATTTACGAGATCAACGCGCGCTTCATTGCCGAGATTAGTTTGCAGTGGCCCGGCGACAACGATCGCATTCGACGAATGTCACTGATTCAGGAGGGCAGCGATCCCATGCTGCGGATGGCCTACCTCGCAATCGTCGGCAGCTATTCCGTGAACGGCGTGGCCGCGCTGCATTCAAAGCTACTGCGCGAAGGTCTGTTTAGCGACTTTGACGAGCTTTGGCCGGAGAAATTCAACAACAAAACCAACGGTGTGACGCAGCGCCGTTGGCTTGCGGCGTGCAACCACGAACTCGCCGCCTTCATCAGCGAGAATATCGGCAACGAGTGGACGACGGACCTCTCACAGCTCGAGAAGCTGTCCGAGTTTGCCGACAACGCTGACTTCCAGAAACGATGGCGCGATATCAAGCAGAACAACAAAGCACGCCTCGCTGCGAACATCAAAGCCAAGACTGGATTACAGGTGTCAACGAATACTATTTTCGATGTGCAGGTCAAACGCATTCATGAATACAAGCGTCAACTGCTCAATCTGTTGCACGCCGTTCATTTGTACGACCGTATTCGGCGAGGCGACGGTGACGATGTTGCGCCTCGCACCATCATCATCGGCGGCAAAGCCGCGCCAGGCTACGCGATGGCGAAGAGCATCATCAAGTGCATCAACAATGTCGCGCGCGTCATTAATTCTGACCCGATGATGGCAGGTAAACTGCAGTTGGTTTTCTACCCGGACTACAACGTTTCGGCGATGGAGCTTATTTGCCCGGCTGCAGACCTGTCCGAGCAAATTTCGACCGCTGGCAAGGAAGCGTCCGGAACCGGGAACATGAAATTTATGATGAACGGCGCTTTGACGATCGGCACGCTGGATGGGGCCAATGTCGAAATCCGCGAAGCCGTCGGCGAAGACAACTTTTTCCTGTTTGGCCTCACCGTCGAGCAGATCGAAGAGATGCGCGGCCAGTATGATCCACAAGCGATTATTGACGCTGATGAGGATTTCAAGCGCGTCATGGACCTCCTGGAAAGCGGGCACTTCAACCGCTTCGAGGTCGGGGTCATGGACAGCATTACTCAGGCGATTCGTGAACCAGCGGACTTATGGATGACCGCCGCCGATTTTCGAGCTTTTGTCGATGCTCAGGTAGTGGCAGCGAACGCCTATACCGATAAAGGACACTGGACGAAGATGAGTATTCTCAACACTGCCGCATCCGGTCACTTTTCCACCGACCGGACGATGCGCGAATACAACGATGACATCTGGCACCTCGAGCCTGTGGTCCTCGCCGAAGAATGATTCAACTCGGTTCAACACCGGAAACCGACGGCACACTTTTCGCACTCTACTCCGGTGCCGCGGAAGGCGTCGAACTGTGTTTTTTCGATGCGGCGGGGCAGCAAACACATACACAATTTCTCTCGAATTGTGACGACGGAATCTGGCACGAGTTTATTCCGGGCTGTAGTGCCGGGCAACGCTACGCATATCGCGTACACGGTCCCTTCGCGGCGGAACGCGGACTGCGATGCAATCCGGCCAAGCTTCTGATTGATCCGTATGCCCGAAAAATCGACGGCGACTTCGTCTGGCATGAATCCGTATTCGACTCAAAGCCCGGCAAGGGTCGAAAGCGGACCATCGATACGAGAGACAGCGCTCCGTATGTCCCGCTGTCGGTGGTTACTGCAAATGACAGTCCGCCTGAACACAAGCGACCACGCATTCCGTGGAAGGAAACCATTTTCTACGAAAGCAATGTTCGCGGCTATACGATGCAGCACCCGGCCGTCGCCGAAGCTGAGCGTGGAAAATTCGCGGGCATGCGAAACGTGGAAGTATTGAGATACCTCAAAGCCTTAGGTGTCACGTCGATCGAATTGATGCCGATTCACGCATTCATCGACGAGCATCATCTCGCGGATCAGGAACTCCGAAACTTCTGGGGCTACAACACGATCAACTTTTTCGCGCCGATGCCACGCTACGGTGGCGATCATCCGCTCAACGAACTCAAGGATATGGTTCGCGCGATACATGACTCGGGACTGGAGGTAATACTCGATGTTGTCTACAACCACACCGGTGAGAGTGGCTTCAACGGACCGACAGCCTCATTTCGCGGCATCGACAATCTCTGCTACTACCGTGTCGATGCGGAGGATCCATCAAGCTATATCAACGACACCGGCTGCGGCAATACGCTCAACGTCGATCATCCCGTTGTACGACGGCTGGTCGTCGACAGCCTCGGCTATTTTGCCGACCATGTGGGCGTAGACGGGTTTCGTTTTGATCTCGCGCCCGTATTGGGTAGATACGCGCATGGCTTCTCGAACACACATCCGTTGTTGGGGGAAATCAGCAACGACGACAGACTCCGGAATCTGAAGCTGATCGCTGAACCTTGGGACCCAGGCCCTGGCGGTTATCAGCTGGGTGAATTTCCGCCACGCTGGGCGGAGTGGAACGACAAGTACAGAGACACCATCCGAAAGTTCTGGCGTGGCGATGATGGCGCGAGCGGCGCTTTGGCGCAGCGCATGCACGGCTC
>CAZMRZ010000001.1:85452-100791 GCA_964568835.1 uncultured Woeseiaceae bacterium
CAAGGGACGCCGATGCTGTTGGCCGGCGATGAGTTCGGAAACACACAGAACGGCAACAACAACGCCTACGCACAGGACAATGAGATTGGCTGGCTTGACTGGTCCGGTCTTGATACGGACTCCGATTTTACCGAGCAGGTGCGTGAACTCCTCTGGCTGCGCCGCGAAACCGCGTTATTACGAATCGAAGATTATGTGCACGACAGCCTTCCGACGAATGGCGGCAGTATCGACATAGGCTGGATTAATGCGGCTGGAGAAATAAAGCACGACCATGAATGGTCGGAGAGCAAAGCGTTTACGTTGACGATGTCTGCCAGAAAGGCAGACGGATCGGAATCTGCCCTGGCGATATCAATTAACAGTCATCATAAAGAGACCACTATTCGACTGCCGGCCACAGCACACAGCTGGCGAGTTTCCTATTCGACTGGAATTCTGTCTGAAACACTGGCAACGAATCGGACACTGACGCTGGCCGGGCGGTCGATAGCGCTGTTACAACGCTAACGCTAAACCTGTCGAGCAATCGCACGACACCTGTGGATTCTACTTACCCGAACCTCAGATGTGACCGACTCGACATTAATTACGCTGATTGAAGCCTACGATCACACCATCGTAAATAAACTCAATCGAGCATGAAATGACAGTCAAAATCGTAAAATTTTCTCTCACAACCATGATGGTTGCCTTCAGTTTGATCGCTTTCAGCGCGGTTGTTTTCGGGTAGACCGACCGCAGCAATCTCTCCTTAGTACGCCTTTTCTAGTCCTCGAGCGGTAGAACGGTCGAGTATTTTACTCTGCGCAAAACAAAGGTTGAGCTGGCAGACCGGACCGCGGAATGTTTCAACACTTGCGCGTTCAGGAAGTCGTTGTAGGTATCCATATCCTGCACGACGACGTGCAAAACGTAGTCACGATCGCCCGAAACCGAGAAGCACTCTGTTACTTCAGGTAGCAGTGATACGTGGCGTTCAAAGCTCTGCCGGTTTTCGTCGGTGTGTTCCGTCATCGCGACCAGCAGCAACACCTGGATATTAAAACCGGCAACTTTGGGATTCAGCAAGGCGACCCGTCCTTCAATGAGGCCCGCGTCTTCAAACTCGCGAATGCGTCGCCAGCACGACGTTCTGGACATGCCGACCCGTTCGGCGAGCTCGCTTTGATTGCGCGTCGCATCCCTTTGCAACTCGTTCAAAAGCCGCCGATCGGTTCTTGACAGGTTCATTTGCTCGTATTCCCCGCTTTTGTCTATCTTTTGAAACATTTGTCTCCTCTATTCTATCAAATCAGCACACTTTGGGCACTTGTTCTTTTAAAATCGCGCATACTGTCGAAAATATTTGCACGACTGAGGACACACCAATGGCAGACCTGTTTGAAAACCCGATGGGTCTCGATGGATTCGAATTCGTCGAGTTCGCGTCACCTGATCCCAAGATTCTTGAGGCAGCCTTCAAGCTGCTCGGATTTACGGAAGTCGCGCGTCATCGTTCAAAGGATGTGACTTTGTGGCGCCAGGGCGGCATCAACTTCATTATCAACAACGAAAAATTCAGCCAGGCCTATTACTTCGCACAGGAGCACGGTCCGTGCGCCTGCGGAATGGCGTTTCGGGTAAAGAATGCACACACGGCCTATTCAAGAGCGCTGGAACAAGGTGCACAACCCATCGAGATTCCAACCGGCCCAATGGAACTGCGCCTGCCTGCCATCAAGGGCATCGGCGGTGCGACGGTATATCTGATTGATCGCTACGAGACCGGGGTATCAATTTACGATATCGACTTCGACTTCATCGAAGGCGTTGACCGGCACCCGGAAGGTTGTGGATTCAAGGAGATTGATCACCTGACGCACAACGTCTACCGCGGCCGTATGCAATTTTGGGCCGACTACTACGAGAAGCTGTTTAATTTCCGCGAGATTCGCTATTTCGACATCAAGGGCAAGCACACAGGGCTGTTATCCAAGGCGATGACGGCGCCCGACGGCAAGATTCGTATTCCGTTGAACGAAGAGGCCTCTAAAGGCGTCGGGCAAATCGAAGAATATCTGATGGCGTTCAACGGCGAAGGCATTCAGCACATCGCCTTTAGCTGCGACAATTTGTTTGAATGCTGGGATCGACTTCAAAAGCAGGGCATCGAATTCATGACCGCTCCGCCTGAGGCATACTATGAGATGCTCGAAGAAAGATTGCCCGGGCATGGAGAGCCGATCGACGATTTAAAATCGCGTGGAATTTTGCTCGACGGCACGACCGGAGACGGAAAACCGCGATTGCTGCTGCAGATTTTTTCCGCGAATATGGTCGGGCCGACGTTCTTTGAGTTTATTCAACGTAAAGAAGATGAAGGATTTGGCGAAGGCAACTTCAAAGCCCTCTTTGAATCCATTGAACGCGATCAGGTTGCGCGTGGCATTGTCGACGCGACCGCCTGAGAGGAAGCAATCATGAAGCTAAAACGAATTCACCACGTCGCGTACCGATGCAAGGACGCCAAAGAAACCGTGGACTTCTATCAGCGTGTCCTGAACATGGATTTCACCGTTGCCTTTGCCGAGGATCAGGTACCGTCAACGAAGGAACCCGATCCCTACATGCACGTGTTTCTCGATGCCGGTATGGGCAACGTTTTGGCTTTTTTTGAACTGCCGACACAGCCTGAGATGGACCGCGATCACAACACACCGGCGTGGGTTCAACACATCGCGTTTGAAGTCGAAGACTATGAAGCCCTGGTCGCTGCCAAAGCGCACATTGAGGCCGAAGGCCTGAACGTCATCGGCCCGACGAACCACGGTATATTTCAATCGATCTATTTCTTCGATCCAAACGGTCATCGACTCGAACTGGTTGCGAATACACAAACTCAAGAGCAAATAGACGAACTCAAACGCGTCGCACCCGCGATGCTCGAAGAGTGGAGCCGGACGAAGAAAGCTCCCCGCCACGCAGCCTGGCTGCACGAACTGGAATTTCGGGGTAATGAATAGATGAAACTCGCATCACTAAAAAATGGCCGCGACGGTCACCTCGTTGTTGTATCCAACGACCTGACTCGTTGTGCGTCTGCGGCGAGCGTTGCGACGACGATGCAGGCCGCTCTCGACGATTGGGCCCGTGCGCGCCCTGCCCTTGAGGCAATTGCAAAAGGTCTTGAAGCCGGTGGCGGAGAGAGCTTTGATGAATCCATGTGCGCATCACCGTTGCCACGCGCTTATCAATGGGCCGACGGATCGGCTTACGTCAACCATGTCGAACTCGTTCGCAAAGCACGTGGCGCTGAACTGCCGGAGTCTTTCTGGACTGACCCTTTGATGTATCAGGGTGGTTCGGATTCATTTATCGGCCCGCGCGATGATATTCCGATGGCGGATGAGTCCTGGGGAATCGATTTCGAGGCTGAGGTTACCGTAGTCACAGACGACGTGCCGATGGGTGTGTCCGCTGCCGATGCTGTCGATCACATTCAACTCATCATGCTGGTGAACGATGTTTCATTGCGCGGGTTGATTCCCGGCGAACTGGCGAAGGGATTCGGCTTCTTCCAATCCAAGCCGTCAAGCGCGTTTTCGCCTGTCGCGATCACACCGAACGAACTGGGTGAAAGCTGGAAGGATGCGAAAGTACATTTGCCGCTGCTGTCGACTTTGAATGACAAGGTGTTCGGCAAACCGGAAGCGGGCATCGACATGACGTTCGATTTTGGGCAGCTGGTCGCGCACGCTGCGAAATCACGCCCCTTGGGTGCCGGCGCCATTATTGGATCCGGTACGGTTTCCAATCTGCTGGACGGTAGCCCGGGCAAACCCATCGACGATGGTGGTGTCGGCTATTCGTGCATTGCGGAAATTCGCACTATTGAGACAATCAACAACGGCAAGCCAGAGACACCGTTCATGAAATTCGGCGACCGTATCCGCATTGAAATGAATGATGCAAATGGCAAATCGATCTTCGGCACTATCGATCAAACGGTAGTCAATTACGAGGGATAGCATGGCGATCAAGCTTTACGGCTACTGGCGTTCATCCGCCGCGTACCGAGTCCGCATCGCGCTTAATTTGAAAGGACTCGAGTACGAGAGCATACCGGTCTCACTGGCGCCGAGCGTCTCGGAACACCGTGAGGACGCCTACCGAGCCAAGAACCCGCAGATGCTGGTGCCATTTTTTGAAGATGGCGACGTCGCCATCGGGCAGTCAATGGCAATCCTCGAATATCTTGAAGAAGCCTATCCCGGAACTCACTTGTTACCCGCTGCAGAACCACTTCGAAGCAAGGTGCGGGCATTCTGCAACATGGTTGCGTGCGATATTCACCCATTGCAAAACCTGCGAGTGCTTCATTACGTGAATACAGAGTTCGACGGCGATCCGAAGCAATGGGCCACCCATTGGATGGGCGAAGGATTTTCGGCGATGGAGGCTATCGCCGGTGATGGTCCATGCGTCTTCGGCGACCAACCGACACTTGCCGACGCTCTACTGGTGCCACAACTTTACAATGCGCGCCGATTCGCCGTTCCGCTCGACGACTACCCCAAGCTTGTTGCAGCGGCTACGCACTGCAACGAGCTGGAAGCGTTTAAACGGGCCGCGCCCGAGGCGCAAGCGGATGCGGTTAGCTGATTACTGTTTCGCCAACAGCTCCGTATGGCCATCTGACCAAACCTCAACCAAACCGTCTGCCTGCGCGACTTGTTCGACTGTCATATTTGCGGCAAGCATTTCGCGTTTTGCACTCGCATCATAATCGCCGAGCAGTTGTGCGATGCCGTACCACTTGAACGCTGCCACTGGATCGTAGTCCTCAGAGAAGTCCATCGCATAGTAACGACCGAGTGCCATTATCGCTTCTACGACCCCCTGTTCGGCGGCGAGCGCAAACAGCCTGATCGCCTCTTCGTCACTCTGAGTTACGCCCCAGCCATTCTGGTGCATGATACCCAGGTTGTTCTGCGCCAATGCGTGACCTTGTCCTGCCGCCAGGCCATACCACTTGATCGCGAGCGCGTCATCCATCGGCACGCCAAATCCGTTGCCGTACATCTGGCCAAGGCCAAACTGGCTGTCGGCATCACCGGCTTCAGCAATCGGCTGCCATAGTGTGAGCGCGGTGTCGTAGTCGGCACCGTTGTAAGCATCGAAGCCTTTCTGGGAGTCTCCTCCCCACGCGTTCGTAGCGAGCAACAAGAAGGTGATCGCTAATAGCGACCCGATCACGACGGGTAATACGCGGGATTTGATCATTAGCTGGACCCTCCGTTCGGGGCGTTCTGAGCGCGAGACATATCTTCTTAAACATAGTCCGGGAAACGCGGCCTGCCTGACAATGCGGGGTTCTACCTAATGCACACTCGCTGTGCGTTGCCTGAGGGGGCGCGGCTTCACAGTTTCAATCCGCAAGCTTCGAAAGCTTCCCGAATCATCGCCTTTTCCGCCTCCGTCAGCTCCAGCATTGGCGGTCGCACGCGTCCACCAACCTGCCCAAGCAGCTCCTGCCAGTATTTGCCAAACGCCTGTGGTTTATCGGCCGGTTTTGATCGCAGCATGGCGTCGCGCACCGGATTGAGGCTATCGCGCACACGCCGGGCCTCGGCGAAATTTCCCGCGAACGCCATTTGCGTGTATTCGTCCATGCGCTTGTCGTTTTTGGTTTGCAATTGGTACGGCGGTGACGAACAGAGATAGAGCTGCCATCCGAGTTCCTCGATATTATCGAGCCAGTCGTCTTCAGCCGATGTCGATACCTGGATCTTGTCCCCGATCATGTGACTCAGCCGCACATACATCTCTCGAGGAACCGAATACTTGATAGCGACGATATTGGGCAGGTCGGCAATACGGGCGCATTCCTCCGGTTGCATGAGATAGCCGGAATCCGGATGACTCCACATGGCGATACCAATATCGAGACGATCACAGAGCGCTTTGTAGTATTGATACAGGACCTCGCCGCGGTCATGAATAAAGCTCAGTATCGGCGCGTGGACGACAATGTAATCTGCGCCGCAATTTTGTGCGTGGAGGGCGAGATCCAGGACCGTGTCGAAATTTTGGTCCGAAACCGAAACGATAACCCCGGCCTTGCCGTCACACTCATCGACCGCAACCTCAAAATTGCGTTTCCGTTCGTCAAGACTCATCGAGAAATACTCGCCCTGCTTACCGGCGATGAATAATCCCTGGATGTCGAGATCGTCAATCCAGTGTCGGATGTTTGCGCGCAGTCCTGGCTCGTTTATCGAAAGATCTTCGTTAAACGGGTTCAGGGCAGCCGCCCAGATCCCGCGCATGTTCTCGCGGGCATAGTCTTTTGCGTCCAACTTCGAGTATTTAGTCGTCATATATCAAGATTCTATACCCAAACCCTTTGATCTTGCGATAATGAAGACTGAGCTGGAGCAGGAAACACAGCGCATCATTTTCCAGAGACTGACAAACCATGAGTACTTACCCAGACCTGCATCTTTACATTAATGGCGAATGGCGCAAGACAGCCCGCGACCTTCCCGTCCTGAATCCGGCCACAGAAGACGTGATCGGGCGGCTGCCGCACGCCGAGCTAAGCGATCTGGACGATGCGCTTGAAGCGGCCGCGACGGGATTCAAGGTGTGGAGTCAGGTGGCTCCATGCGAAAGAGCGAATGTCTTGCTCAAAGCCGCGGCGATCATGCGCGAACGGCAAGAGGAAATCGCCACCGCCATTACGGCAGAGCATGGCAAACCGTTAAACCAGGCTCGGCTTGAGGTGATCCGGGGCTGCGAGTTTCTTGAATGGGACGCGGGTGAAGCGACACGTACGTATGGGCGTGTCATACCGAGCGCGCCGGGCGTCAGATACATCGTGCATCATCAACCGATAGGCACGGTCGCTGGATTCTCGCCCTGGAATTTCCCGATGAGTCAGCCCTGCCGCAAGGTTGCGGGAGCCATCGCCGCAGGATGCTCAATCATTCTAAAGGCCGCTGAAGAAACGCCCGCCGGCGCACTGCACATAGCAAGAGCATTTCATGATGCGGGCCTCCCTCCTGGCGTGCTCAACCTCGTGTTTGGTGAGCCCTCCGAAATCTCCGACCACCTGATCAAACAGGATCAGGTTCGCCTGGTCGCGTTTACTGGCTCAACCGCCGTTGGCAGACACCTCACTACCCTTGCCTCGCAATACATGACCCCGGTCCTGATGGAATTGGGCGGCCACGCGCCAGTCATTGTCTGCGAAGACACGGATGTTGAAGCGGCTGCCCTTACTGGCGCCGTGCGGAAGATGCGCAACGCAGGCCAGGTCTGCACATCCCCAACACGTTTCTTTGTTCACGAAAGTATTTTTGATGCGTATACGGAAACCTTCGTGCGTCGCGCTGCCGAAACTGTCGTCGGCAACGGCGTTGATGCGGGCGTTGAGATGGGGCCGCTCGCCAATGACCGCAGGATAGAAGCGCTCACTGCTCTGGTAGACGACGCGCGAGACTGTGGTGCCGAGATCAAAACCGGCGGCAGCAGGCTGGGCGATAAAGGCTATTTCTTTCAGCCGACTGTGCTGGCGAACGTGCCCGACAATGCGCGCGTGATGCAGGAGGAACCCTTCGGTCCTTTAGCCATCATTAATCCTGTCTCTTCCCTGGAGGAAGCCATCGAAAAGGCGAACTCTGTGCCCTTTGGCCTGGCCGCCTACGGCTTTACCAACCGGGCCGATTATGTGGATCGCATGGTCGAGGGAATTGAGGCGGGCAACGTGTCGATCAACACGCTTGAGGCATCCCTGCCGGAGACGCCCTTTGGAGGCGTTAAGTCCAGCGGCTACGGTCGTGAAGGCGGTACGGAAGGTCTATACAACTACATGGTCACCAAGAACGTCTCTCACAGCCTGTCCATTGTTTAGTGCGCCTCGCTCCTAGAGCTCAGCCCTAATCGCAAAGAGTTCAGGGAAGAAACTCGTATCAAGCGCTTTCTTCAGGAACGGCACTCCGGATGACCCGCCTGTTCCACGGCGATGACCAATGATTCGTTGAACCGTGTACATATGCTTGAAACGCCAGTTCTGGAAGGCGTCTTCTATGTCGACCAGCTTCTCGGCGAGTTCGTACAACTCGAAGTACTTTTCAGGATCGTTGTAAATTGCAAACCAGGCCGCCTGAACTGAGTCATCAGCCTCGTAGGGCAAGCTGAAGTCGCGCTCCAGCTTTTGTTGGTTGATGTCGAAGCCAACGTCGCTCAGCTTTCTTAACACCACATCGTACAGACCGGGCTCCGCAAGAACGTGCTTGAGTTCATCGTAAACCTCAGGATCGTGGCGATGAACTTCGATCAGCTTGCTGTTTTTATTGCCGAGGAGAAACTCCAGTTTTCGATAGCAATAGGACTGGAATCCCGACGCCGGACCCAGCGTGTCACGAAACTTCAGGTAGTCGACCGGCGTCATAGTTGAAAGAATCGACCACGACTGTGTGAGCTGCATCAAAATCAATTTGACCCGGGCAATCACTTTGAACGCGTGCCGAAAATCGTCATCCTTCACATTTTGAATCGCCGCTTCGATTTCGTGTCCGGCAAGCTTCAACCACAACTCGCCCGCCTGATGAATCACTATGAAGAGCATCTCGTCATGCTGGTCCGAGAGCCGATGCTGTGCGTTCAGTACTTCTGGCAAGTGCAGGTACTTGCCATAGCTCAGTTTATCGCTGAGATCAGTATGTATGCTCTCTTCGAGCTCTCTGTAGTTCTTCGGTGGAAGATTCACTGTCTGTCTCCAAAAGCTTCCGACGCCAGGCTGAATAGCTGATCCATGACATGTTGTTCGTCCCAGTCACTTTCGATATTCGGCAGCGCCATTATTTTCTCCATTAATTGATTTTGCTCATCGCCAACCCGGAGCGCCTCCGAATAAGGTACGTCCGGCGAGAACGTCACCATCGAATAGAGCGGCGTCCACAAGTCGGGAAACTGATGACTGAATTTCGCTTCGATCTTCTTGCGCAGCTGAAACGTCATGTCGCCCGACAGATCGCTCATCTCAACGAAGTTTCGCTTGGACAGCTCTGCGATAGCGTCGCCATTCGGCTTGCGGCTATTTTCGTAAGCCGGAAATATCTGTTGCCAGTCGTGATCGTATTGGGTGATCAGCGCATCAAGTTCGGCGCAGTCCTCAAATCCGCAGTTCATGCCCTGCCCATAAAATGGCACGATCGCATGCGCCGCATCGCCGATCAGCCCTACTTTCCGGTTGAACGACCACGGAAATACCTGAACGAGAAAGAGCGGCGCAGCCGTCTTTTCCATGAAGACATCAATCGGGTCTTCCAGATACTCCATCGCATCTGCGAAATTCGACTCGAAGAATGCCTCTACCGCTGATCGTTCCTGCAGCGACTCGAAGGACGGATCCCCTGAGTGATTCATGAACAGCGTGCACGTGAATGTGCCATCAGGATTCGGCAGCGCGATCAGCATGAAGTCTTTTCGCGGCCAGATATGCAGCGCATTCTTCTCGAGCTTGTGAGAGCCGTCGCTATTCGCCGGGATGTTCAGCTCGATATAGCACTGCGGCATGTAATTCTGGCTGTAGCTGAATCTGGGCAGCTTATGGGCCAGTCGACGGACCTTCGAGTGTGCGCCGTCCGCGCCAAACAGGTAGTCGGCATCAACAATGAGTTGCTTGTCACTCGGTAAGCGGAATACTGCTGTCGCAAACTCGAAGTCCACGTGGATGAGGCGATGTTCAAAATGCGTGGTGATGTTCGGATCATCATCGGCGATATCAAGCAGTTGCTCGTTGATTCCACCCCTTGAAACCGACCAGATAGCATCACCCTCTTTTCCGTACGGAAGCGATGTGAGTTCGCCGTCGCTGCCGTGGATAGCGCGGTGATACATCGGAATTGACTGCTTCTTCGCTTCGGCGCTAACGCCGATTTTCTCCAGCGATGTCCACCCGCGATCCGACAACGCGATATTGATCGACTTTCCCTGGTAGATGCTGGTCTGCCGCGAGTCGGGTCGACCCTCGTAGAGGCCAACTTTGTAGCCATGTCTCGCCAATGAAATAGCGAGTAAGGTTCCGACCGGACCCCCGCCGACGACTGTGAATGTCTTTTGGTCCACTTACTCTTCTCCCTGAGCCAGCAAGTGACGCATCACCTTGCCGAAGGTAAACACGTCCTCGAACGAGTTATACAGCGGCACGGGTGCCATGCGAATAATGCAGGGCTCCCGAAAATCGGCGATAACGCCGGCCGCGATCATGTCGTCGAACAGTTTGCGCTCGCGGCCAGCGATATCTATCGAAAGCTGGGTCCCTCGCTGCGCCGGATCTTGCGGCGTAATGATGCTGATGCCGGCACTTGGGAACTCTTCCGCCAGTAGCCCTACTGTGTACTCGAGGTAGCCTGTCAGCTTCTCGCTCTTCTTACGCAAGGCGGGCATTCCCACCTCTGCAAAGATTTCAAGTGACGCCTTCATCGCCGACATACCGAGAATCGGCACGTTACTTAACTGCCAGCCTTCAGCACCTTCCATCGGCTGGAAGCCATTCTTCATCTGGAATCGTGTTGACTTGTCGTGTCCCCACCAACCGCCGAATCGCGGTAGATCGAAGTTCTTTCCATGACGTTCGTGGACGAAAATTCCACCGACGTTGCCGGGGCTCGAGTTCAGGTACTTGTACGAGCACCAGGCGGCGAAATCGACGTCCCAATCATGCAGCTCCAATGGCACATTGCCCGCTGCGTGGGCGAGGTCAAATCCAGCGACAGCGCCGACCGCGTGCGCAGCAATAGTCAGGCGCGGCATATTGAACAACTGACCGGTGAAGTAGTTGACGCCGCCGAAGAAGACCATCGCAAGCTCATCGGCGTTGGCATCGATCGCAGCGAGAATGTCCTCTTCCCGAATCAGTCTCTCACCGTCTCTCGGGGCCACCTCAATAATGGCATCGTCAGGATCAAAGCCATGAAATTGCACCTGTGTCTCCAGCAGGTAGCGGTCTGACGGAAACATCTTCGCTTCGCTGATGATCTTGTAGCGTTGCTTTGTCGGCCGATAGAAAGATACGAACAACAAATGGATATTGGTCGTCAGCGAATTCATACAAACGACTTCCGAATCTTTCGCACCGACGACCTCGGCCATCGCTGGCGTCAGGATTTCGTGGTAGCTGAACCACGGGTTTGTCGAATGAAAATGCCCCTCAACCCCGTATTTCGCCCACTCGTCGAGCTCCAACTCAACGGCCGCGCGAACGGTCTTTGGCTGCAACCCAAGCGAATGCCCGGTGAAATAAACAAGCTCGGGCGTACCCAAGGCCGGGAAATGAAAGCGATCGCGATACTCGCGGAGCGGATCCGCCTCGTCCTGTGCCTTCGCGAACTCAAGTGTCGATTCGTAGTGCATATTAGTTTTCGTCTTGCGGCGGAATTGACACCCAACCTTCAGGCGGCTCCTTGCCGGGATGAAGCGCGCTGCAGTCGGGGCAAGTTCGGGCGGCCTCGTCGTTATAAAACGATTCGTACAGAGGCGGCAGGTCGTGGACGATAGATTTCAATATCACCTCGACCCGATGTACCAGACTGCCGCACTCAAAGCAGTACCATTCGAAGGCATCCTTGAGGCCCTCGGGCCGCTTTGGCTCAATCACGAGTCCGACGCTGCCGGCCATCGGTCGCTGCGGAGAATGCCGGACATGCTTCGGCAGGAAGAAGATGTCGCCCTCCCGAATGACGACGTCATAGAACTCACCGTCATCAAACACCTTCAACACCATATCGCCTTCAAGTTGGTAGAAAAACTCTTCGACGGGATCATCGTGGAAATCGGTACGCTGATTCGGGCCGCCGACAACGAAGGCCATCATGTCAGCATCCTCCCAGATCTGTTTGTTCCCTACCGGCGGTTTCAGCAGGTGCCGATGCTCTTCGATCCAGTTTTGAAAGTTAAAAGCAGCCAGTTTCGTCATTGTCGATTGATCCTCGCTCGACCCTATTTCACATGAGCGTCAGTCTATCTGCGACGGAATCATCTATAAAGCTCAGTCGCACCTTTTGCCGTGATCGTCAGATTCGGCGCTAGATAACGATCGGCGATGCGGGCTTCAGAATCTCGCGAATAACGCTCATTGCTGTGATCGCCGAGGAGCGTGGATTATCAGGCAACGACCTTCCTTCAATCCGAAATTCGTAGCGACCGAAGTCGCCCTCGGCCACGATCTCGTGCACATTGCGCTCTACGGCCGGGTCCGCAATGAGTTCGACTTTCGTCGCATCGAAACCAATACCCGCAAGCGCTACGGATGCAGCCACGTTCGCATTCTTGGGGTATTCGAGTGCTGCATCGCGGGCGCTGCCGCTAAAGTGCACAGCTGCCTCAGACAATGAATCCAGGGCGAGCTTCGCTTCGGCGGGGGAGCCACGCCACCCCTTCGGCGGCTTCCGACCCCGATAGGTCACTTGCGTCAACGTACCAACGCTTCCCGCCGACAGCGCATCCAGCGCCCCGATTGCACCCGAGACGATTCGTAACTGAGTGCCGCCGCGTTGCGCGGCGGCGGCGAGCCTGTCATACAATTCGGCATCGGCCAACGCGCCGGAGGAGACCGAAATGAGGTCGGTGCCTCGCGAAAGAATCGCTTCCCCATGCTGTCGTAATGCCGGGTGACCGGCGCAGTCGACCACAAGATCGACCTGGGTTGATATTTCGCCAAAGTCGCTCGCGATTTCGACACCCTCGCCAAACACGTCCCGTGCCCGCGAATCCATGCCTGGTTCAATTATCGCAACGCCAATTTCGACGTTTTGTTGATCAGCCAGGTATCCGGCAACCGCCTCGCCGATAGCCCCGCACCCGATTACTGCGATCGTCTGCATCTCACTGGTCCCTGAAGAGTCCCGATCACGATCTTGCTACGAAATTGTGCTTACTGCTATCAAATTGATGCCGGATCAGGCAGCCACCTCGGTCATTTTCGAGCGACCGACCTCAAGCATCCGTTCCACGGCGGCCCTCGCACGGTCGGCAACGTCAGGGTTTATTTCCACGGCGGGGCTCAAAGATTCCAGCGAGGCGCGGATATTGACCAGCGTAATCTTCTTCATGTGCGGGCAAAGATTACATGGCCGAATAAATTCGACGTCATCGATGCCCGCGGAAACGTTATCGCTCATCGAACATTCGGTCACCATCAAAACTTTCGGCGGGCGCTCGTTGATGACGTAGTCCTGCATCTGCGCTGTCGAGCCGACGAAATCCGATGTTGCCAGGACGTCCGGCGGACATTCCGGATGCGCAATGATCGTCAGGTCATCGTACGCCGCCCGGTACGACTCCAGCTCTTCGGCGGTAAATCGTTCGTGGACTTCGCAGTGTCCCTTCCATTTTATGATCTCGACGTCGGTTTGTTCCGCAACGTAGGACGCCAGGTATTCGTCCGGCAGGAAGATGACGCGATCGCTGCCCAAGGATTCGACGATCGACAGTGCGTTGCCTGACGTACAGCAAATATCGCACTCCGCTTTCACTTCAGCCGACGTATTGACGTAGGTCACTACGGGAACGCCCGGGTACTGCTCGCGGAGCTTGCGGACGTCAGCCGCAGTAATCGACTCGGCAAGCGAGCAGCCTGCTCCGAGGTCGGGAATGAGAACGGTCTTTCCGGGATTCAGGAGCTTGGCCGTTTCTGCCATGAAATGGACCCCGGCCAGTACGATGACATCGGCATCCGTGTCTACAGCACGCTGCGCCAGCGCCAGGGAGTCGCCGGTAATGTCAGCAACACAATGGTAGATCTCGGGCGTCTGGTAGTTATGCGCGAGTATGACGGCATTCTTTTCTTTCTTTAGCTCATTGATCGCTGCGACATGCGGCGCATGAACAGGCCACTCGATTTCGGGAATGACAGTTTTGACGCGCTCGTAGAGCGGCGCCACCTTTTCGAGAATCGCTTCGTCAATGTGGTTGGTTGGCATGGTACACCTGTATAATTAATGCTCGTTTGGAGTATATATATTATGCTCAACCCGAGCATATAGTTCAAGCGCCGACTGAGGTACTTTTTCGACCAACACGCTATGGATAAAGATTATTAAGAACCAAACCGACGCTGTTGTAGACCTGCTGGGTGTTATCGTCGCCGTCACCGACGAGACTCCTCGTGTGCTGGTTGTCGATGGCGAAAACGAAATAGCACTGCCAAACGGTCCATTCGTTCCCGGCGATCATGCGAGCCTGGAGGACGGTTTTCGGCAACTTATCGAAAAGCAGGCGGGCCTGGATCTTTATTACATCGAGCAGCTATACACGTTTGGCAACCGCTTTCGAACCGTCGACGAGACTCGAAGCGGACCGCGAACATTATCTGTGGCTTACGTGGCACTGACTCGCGAGGACGAGGTGCCGCTGGACGGCGCTCGGTGGGCCGACTGGTACGAATTCCTGCCATGGGAGGACTGGCGAAACGGGCGCCCCGAAGAGTTGGACTCGCTGATTGCTCCTCAACTTGCTCAGTGGTGTTCGAAGACACGGGCACAGGCAGCACGCCGCAATCGCGAAGAGCGGGTCAACGTCACGTTCGGAAATTCCGGAGCGATGGAAATGGACGCCGTTCTGACGCTCGAGCGCCTTGAACTGCTTTACGACGCAGACGTCCTTGCCGAATCGGAAAGGGACCAGCGAGCAATTGATGGTGCAACTGGCGGCGAAACCGCGGAACCCGGGGGCACAAATATTGGCATCCCGATGATCTCCGATCACCGCCGTGTACTCGCAACAGCACTCGGACGAATTCGCGGCAAACTCGCCTACAGGCCCGTTGTGTTCGAATTGTTACCCGGCGAGTTCACATTATTGCACTTACAGCAGGTCGCTGAAGCGCTGAGCGGTACGCACTTGCACAAACAGAATTTCCGCCGCCTGGTCATGAGCGCGAACCTCGTCGAGCCAATTGGAAGAACGACCGCTGTAGGGCGCGGCCGTCCCGCCGAATTATTTCGATTTCGGCGCGAGGTTTTGGGCGAGAAGCTTACCGTCGGGCTGTCGCGCCCGACCCTGCGCGGAGACTAGACTCTGACAGCGTTCAAACACCAGCTTGCACAGCGACTCAATCCACAATCGCCAACGGGAGAATTTCCTGCCAAAGGCCGCGAATGAATCTCATACCACCACGCTCGGATGAACCGCTGGCCACTCGGCAATGCAGGGACCAATCACCTTCTTTAATTGTCTATTTGCTAAGGACTTTAGCCATAAAAAAAGGGAGCCTAATAGCTCCCCTTTCTCATGTCTGGTGGTGAAGGGTGGATTTGAACCACCGACCTACGGGTTATGAGTCCGTCGCTC
>CAZMRZ010000001.1:100891-105201 GCA_964568835.1 uncultured Woeseiaceae bacterium
TGGTGGTGAAGGGTGGATTTGAACCACCGACCTACGGGTTATGAGTCCGTCGCTCTAACCAACTGAGCTACATCACCTGAATTGGGCCGCAGATTGTCCGGATGCGGCCGTTACCTGTCAAGACAATCCGCCCCATGATCGCACATCATCGCGGTAAATTTACGTATAGGCGGCCTCAGGTGAGTTGCCTTATCATTTCTTTCAGGCCACTTGTCGCTTCAATTTCCGACGAGGGATGAAATGCCACCGCGATCGTCAGGGTGGTGCTACATATTCAATATGTCGCTTGCCCTTGACTGATCCCGGATCCATTCATCAATCTGGAGATACAGTCATGACGCATCAAGCCTGGGCCGAACCCTACAAAATCAAGATGGTCGAGCTGCTTAAGATGACGAGCAGAGAAGATCGCTTGAAAGCCATTGCAGAGGCTGGCTACAACACCTTCCTGCTGCAGTCCGACGATGTCTATATCGACCTGCTGACTGACTCGGGTGTCGGCGCGATGAGCGACCGCCAATGGTCCGGTCTGATGATGGGCGATGAAGCCTACGCTGGCAGTCGCAATTTCTATCAAATGAGAGATGCGATTCAGGAGTACTACAGCTATCGCTACACCGTACCGTGTCACCAGGGACGGGGGGCGGAAAATATTCTCAGCAAGATACTGATTTCAGACGGCGATTTTGTTCCCGGTAATATGTACTTCACGACGACACGCCTGCACCAGGAATTAGCCGGTGGCACGTTCGTCGATGTCATCATTGATGAGGCACACGACGCCGAAAACACGCATCCTTTCAAAGGCAACGTGGACTTTGAAAAACTGGATGCACTGGTTAATAAAGTCGGTGCAGAAAAGATTCCCTATTTCTGCGTCGCGACTTGCGTAAACATGGCGGGTGGACAGCCGATTTCTCTGCAGAATTTGACGCAACTGCGTGCCTGGTGTGACAAGCATCAAATCATATTGGTGCATGACATGACAAGAGTCGCTGAAAATGCGTACTTCATCCAGCAACGCGAAGACGGCTATCAGGACAAATCAGTGCGGGAGATTGTCTACGAAATCTGTGCCCTTACGGATGTCGCCACAATGTCGGCCAAGAAAGATGCGATGGTAAACATCGGCGGATTTCTCGCAATGAACGATGCCAAGCTGTATGAAAAGGCCTGCGAGCTGGTGGTCGTTTACGAGGGTCTGCATACCTACGGTGGCATGGCCGGACGTGACATGGCGGCTTTGGCGATAGGCATTACAGAAAGCGTACAGGACGATCATATTCGCGCACGCATCGGCCAGGTACAGTATCTCGGCCGCCGCCTTCGTGATGCCGGGGTCCCGATCGTCAACCCAATCGGTGGCCATGCCGTGTTCCTGAACGCGAGCAAAATTCTGCCGCATGTGCCACAAGAACATTTCCCGGCACAAGCCTTATCTGCTGCCTTGTATATCGAATCCGGAGTGCGGTCCATGGAGCGCGGCATTGTTTCCGCGGGGCGCGACAAGGACACCGGTGAAAATCACGAATCGCCGCTGGAGCTGGTGCGCCTGACTATTCCCAGACGGGTCTATACACAGGCCCACATGGACGTCACCGTCGACGCCGTTTGCGCGGTCATGGAACGCAGGAACAAGATCGGCGGATTGCGCTTTACCTATGAACCGGCAGTACTGCGATTTTTCCAGGCGAGATTTGAAGAAATCCCTAAACGTTAAATCGGAAGTGCATGATATCGCCTTCCTGGACAATGTATTCCTTGCCCTCGAGGCGCAACCTGCCCGCCTCTTTCGCACCCTGTTCGCCATTGCCTGCGACGAAGTCGTCGTAGGCCATGGTTTCCGCTCGAATAAAGCCCTTCTCGAAATCCGTGTGAATTTCGCCAGCTGCCTGCGGCGCCGTTGCGCCAACCTTCGTTGTCCAGGCGCGAACTTCCTTCTCACCGGCAGTGAAGTACGTCTGCAGACCCAACATTGCGTAGCCGTGGCGAATCACACGATTCAGGCCCGGCTCGTCGAAACCCAAGTCTGACAGGAACACTTCCTTGTCCTCTTCGTCGAGCAACGCGATCTCGGCCTCGATCGACGCACAGATAGCGACGACTTCTGAGCCTTCGCTCTTCGCGTAGTCACGTACCGCATCCAGGTGGGGATTGTTCTCGAAGCCATCTTCATCAACGTTGGCCACATACATCACAGGCTTGTTGGTGATCAGATGAACGCCGCGAAGAATCTCATTCTGTAGATCGGTCTTCTCCAGTGAACGAACCGGCAGACCCTCATCCAGGTGTTCCTTGATGCCCGCCAGCGCGTCGCGATGTGCAATCGCGTCTTTTTGACCGGTCTTCGCCGTGCGCGACGCCTTATCGAACTGCTTATCAACCGACTCCAGATCCGCCAGCGCCAGTTCCGTGTTAATCGTTTCGATATCGTCGAGGGGATCGATTTTTCCAGCGACGTGAGTTACGTCATCGTTTTCAAAACACCGCACGACGTGCGCGATCGCATTCGTCTCACGAATATTCGCGAGAAACTGATTTCCGAGGCCCTCGCCCTTTGATGCCCCAGCGACCAGTCCGGCAATGTCCACGAATTCCATCGTTGTTGGCAAGATCTTTTGCGGATTCACGATGCCGGCGAGCACCGTCAACCGCGGGTCGGGCACCGGAACGATGCCGACGTTCGGCTCGATCGTGCAGAAAGGATAGTTCTCCGCCGCGATCTCCGCCGCAGTGAGTGCGTTAAACAGGGTCGATTTGCCAACGTTCGGCAGGCCGACGATGCCACAGGTAATTGCCATGCTTTTTTACTCTTTTGTGTGGAGTGCTTTTGTCGCCGCGTTCAGGCCGTCTTCAATCAATAGCGGCATGACGTCCATCGCTTCAACTATGTTGTCTTCAATCGCTCGCTCGACATCGGCCGAACCGCGCTTTAATACGTAATTGGTCACCTGGCTCTTGTCGCCGGGATGACCGACGCCCAGGCGCAGGCGAACGAACTCGGCACCGCAATGCTGGATGATGTCTCGAAGACCATTGTGACCGCCGTGGCCGCCGCCCATCTTCAAGCGTGTCGTTCCGGGCGGCAGATCAATTTCGTCGTGTGCCACCAACAATTCACTGACTTTCAGTCGGTAATAATCAATCACGCCTCGAATCGGTCCGCCGCTGAGATTCATATAGCTCTGCGGCTTGACGAGCCAGACGTCCTGACCGTGCAGATTGATTTTGCAGTAGTCGGCACCGAATTTCTTCTCGTAACGAAAACTGCCGCCATACTTCTCCGCCAACGCATCCACAAACCAGAATCCGGCGTTGTGCAAGGTGCGCTCGTACCTGTCCTCGGGATTTCCAAGGCCAGCAATGATGCGGATTGAGTTAGACATGACGTTTCTTAATAAGCGTTCGCGAATCTTAAACAAAAAGACCGCCAGATGGCGGTCTTTTCGCTTGTCTTGCAAACAAGCTTACTCGTCGCTGGACTCGCCGTCCGAAGCCTCTGCTGCGGACTCGTCGCCTTCCGCCGCTTCGCCTTCTTCGCCAACTTCGCCAACTTCGACCTCGACTTCGTCTTCCTCGATCACTATTTCCTTGATCACGTGGATAGAGACCATCGGCTGGTCATTATCAATGCCTGGGGCCAACTGAGGAATCTCAACACCCTCTGGCAACTTGATTTCGGACAGATTCAACATCGCGTCAAGCTCCAGCTCGGAAATATCAACTTCGAGATATTCCGGCAAGTACTTCGGCAGACAAGACACTTCCACGTCGTTCAGGAGGCGAGACACGCTACCGCCGCCGGTCTTGACGCCCGGAGCAAGCTCTTCATCGATAAAGTGAAGCGGAACATTCATCTTGATTTCGACGTCATCAACGACGCGCTGGAAATCCATATGCATGATCATGTGCTTCGCCGGATGGCGTTGCAGATCCTTCAAAATCGCAGCCTGACTTTTGTCATTCACTTTGATGTTGAGGATGCTCGAATAGAACGACTCGTTAGCGAGTTTATGTAAAACTTTGTTCTGGTCAAACGACAGTGAACGAGGCGGACGCCCGGCACCGTATATGATTGCTGGAACTTTTCCCTGAAGACGCAGGCGGCGGCTCGCACCTTTCCCCTGATCTTCTCGGAGTTCCGCAATAAGATCGAAATCGTCACTCATGACTATTCTCCACTAATTACTTGATTTTGCTGAAGTTATTTCAGACATTAAAAACACGTGAATCGCGACCAATCCACGCAAGGGCGCGCATATTAACCGATGAAAGGGACGATTAGAAGGGGGGACATGCTATTGCGTGTC
>CAZMRZ010000001.1:105301-122610 GCA_964568835.1 uncultured Woeseiaceae bacterium
AGAAGGGGGGACATGCTATTGCGTGTCCCCCACTAGTGTCCGATACGTAATTGAGGTTCCTACTGCCGGGCCGAGTTACGTATCCCTACCTTAGGGGGACACGCAATAGCATGTCCCCCCTTCTTAGGTTGGGCGTACTAATCTACGTACAGGGAACTGACAGACTCGTCATCCGAGATGCGTCTCATGGTCTCTGCCAGAAGTTCTGCCGTGGATATCTCCCGGATCTTGGAGCAGGCCTTGGCCTCCTCGTTCAGCGGAATCGTATCCGTAACGACAACTTCGTCGAGATTCGACTCGGTGATCCGACTTACCGCCGGACCCGACAGGACCGGGTGAGTGATATAGGCCGCAACGCTTATTGCGCCATGTTCTTTCAGTGCGCCAGCCGCGTGGCACAGCGTGCCAGCGGTATCGACCATGTCATCGATCATGACGCAGTTTTTGCCTTCGACCTCACCGATGATGTTCATAACCTCGGACTGGTTGGCTTTGTCGCGACGTTTGTCGATGATAACGAGGTCGGCGTCGCCAAGGCGTTTCGCCAGGGCGCGGGCACGAACGACGCCGCCCACATCCGGTGACACGACGACCATGTTCTCGTACTTTTGTTTCCAGACATCGCCCAGCAGCAGCGGCGAGGCGTAGACATTGTCGACAGCCACGTCGAAGAAACCCTGGATCTGATCCGCGTGAAGGTCGACGGTGAGAACGCGGTCGACGCCAGCCATGCCGATCATTTTCGCTACAAGTTTGGCCGTAATGGGCACACGTGAGGAACGCGGGCGGCGATCTTGCCGCGCGAAACCGAAGTAGGGAATGACGGCAGTAATTCTCGCAGCGGATGCGCGCCGGGCCGCATCGACCATGACCAGCAGCTCCATGAGGTTTTCAGCGGTCGGTGGGCAGGTCGGTTGAATAATGAACGTTTCGCGACCGCGAATATTCTCAAGGATTTCGACGTTGTTCTCGCCGTCCGAGAAGTGGCCAACCTGGGCCTTAGCGAGTGGAAGTCTCAGGCAACGCGCGATGTCCTGAGCCAGTTGCGGGTGAGCGTTACCCGAAAATACCGCCGTTGTTGCAAGATCCACGTCGTCCCCTTGGGGTAAAAATGGCTGGGGCGGCAGGATTCGAACCTGCGGTACACGGGATCAAAACCCGATGCCTTACCGCTTGGCTACGCCCCAACTGAGATGATGTTGCTCGATTTGGGCGTAGTGTGCTGTCACGCCCCGCCACTGTCAACGGTCGAAGAAGGTCCATCGGTCGATGACCATACGGACACGGGTATCCGGGTTGCTTGCGGTCAAAGTCCGTGGCAATTGCTGCCCCGCACTCTCCTTGTATCGCGAGATTGATAGCGTCCAATTACCCTGTTCCAGACTGCTGAGGCGTCCGAAATCGTCCAGCTCCGTCGTCGCCACACTTTTGGGGTCTGGTATGCCCAAGGCCCAGTACCTCAGGGATGCAACCGGGATCGTCCAGCCGTAACGGTAGTAGAGCTCAGCTTCCGGGTCGACGAGCACCGTCTCGACGCCATCCTTGTCGGTCAGGAGAATGCTTTGCCCATCGCCCTCGATCTTGACAGTTCCGATGCCGAGCGGTCCGCCAACCGTCGCGAAGAAATCATCGCCCGTCTGCGTCCAGTTGAACTTTCCGTTGAAGCCTTCGTCGCCGGCTTTCACCGCGATGCGGCCGCGGAATTCCCAGTCGACAACGGTGCCCAGCACCTCTTGTCGCTGCTCCCAGCTCGAGAGCTCCGGCAGGTCAACGCTGGGTCGGGTTGCCGCGCAGCCCGATAACACGAGGAGGCAACAGCCAAACCGAAAGGCGGCCCGCACACGGCCGCCCGGGCGATCAGGGTGATTCGGAAAAGTAGCGTTTACGTACATTTTTCAGCATCTCGCTGTCTGGATCCTGCTTCTCCGCATGCTCCAGAATCTCCATCGCCTCATCGCGCCGGTCGAGCTCCGCGAGCACTTCGACAATATGGGACGCGACTTCCGGATCTTTCATACGATCGTAGGCGCGCTGCAATTCGGCGAGACCCTCTTCATGACGTCCAAGCTTGTAAAGAACCCAGCCGAAGCTATCGATGATCGCCGCGCTTTGCGGATCGATTTGCAGCGCTTTGCGAATAAGCTTCTCGGCCTCGACAAATTCTTCGGTATTGTCTGCCAATATATAGCCCAGCGCATTCAGCACCATGGCGCTGTCCGGCCAGCGTTTCTTCGCGCTGCGGTACTGCTCGATCGCTTCATCAAGCTCGCCGGTTCTGAGCAGTAAGTCGGCGCGACCAAGAATCAGGCCCTGATTCTCCGGCCGATACTCGATCGCCTTTTCGTAGAGTTCAAGACCCTCTTCATATCGACCCAGCGAAATCAGCAGCTGTGCTTTGAGCGCGACCACCTCAACGGCATACTTCGGCGACTCATCTGCAAAGCCATCAAGAAGTTCGAACGCGCCATCAACATCATCCAGTTGATGCGCCAGTAAAGCGCTGGCTCTGCGTTGCGAAAACAAGGTGTTCGAACCGAACCGAACTTCCCGGTAGAGCCGCACCGCCCGTTCGTGCTGTTCCCGGTAATCTGCAATGCGCGCGAGATAGTAAAGGGCGTCCATTCGATACTCGCCGGAAGCCAGCAGGTCCTCGAAATCATCCCAAGCGGCATCCAGACGCTCGGCGCGGAAATTGATGATCGCCATCAGGCGCAAGGCATCCAGTCGCCCGGTTTGCTCCAGCAATACCTGATTCACCTGACTCAGGGCGTCATCGTCGCGGCCCGTTAGCATGTACATCAAGGCAAGTTCCATTCGGGCATCGGCGTCCGGATGCGCGCTGTCACCAATCAGGTGGGCCAGATACTCAATGGCCTCATCGTTCTTGCCTTCGAACATCAGCGCCCGCGCGAACAAAAGATGCGGTCGTACATAATCCGGGTCGAGCTCCATGGAGCGCGTGGCGCGCTCTTTGGCATAGGCTGAGTCGCCGGCCTGAAGCGCGAGTATTGCGACCGCATAGTGTGCCGTTGCGGAATCGCGGTAGGGCTTGGCCAGCGAGCGCATCAATTTGTCGGCGCGCTCGGGAACGCGTTCATCCGACAAATAGCTAATCAGTGACAACAGGCGCTTGCCCGGATCTTCCGGGTCACCCTTTATCAGTCGCTCGAACTGACGCCGTGAATTTCGCAAATCGTCGAGTCGGAAATACAGCTGGCCAAGGAACGCTCGCGCCTCGTCGCTATTCTCGTCGAGCTTTACCCAGCGCTTGGCCGCCCGCAAAGCCTCGTCATTGAATCCATACGAAAACCCAAGTCGGGTCGCTTTACGCGCCAGCTCAACGCTGTCGCTGGCCTCAGCGGCCATTCGATATTCGATCGTTGCCTTCAGATATTCTTTTCGCTGCAAGGCCATTTCGCCCTGCAAGATATGCGCGCTGGCACTGGAAGAGGCCGTTTCATCGGCGTAAATCGTTGAAAAACTGAAGCTGGTTGTCAGGGCAAGTAGCGAAATCAGCTTTATCACTGACCGCCATCTGGCTTTATCTTGCATAAATATTTCGTCCATTTATTACAGAGACAAGGAACTGGCGGTTCAGTTCGCTTATGATACGCACTCCGTAATAATAAGGTGCCGTTTGGCGCCGCAATAAACGTAATGCCGCTGCAAATACTCGGGCTGAACCATAACACGGCACCTGTCGAAATTCGCGAGCAAGTCGTCTTCTCGGGAGACGATGTCGCGCGCGCGCTCGCCAGCCTGTCTGCGCTGCCCGGGGTCGATGAAGCGTTGCTGCTTTCGACGTGTAATCGAACCGAGTTTTATGTCATAAGCGATGATCATGGTCGTGGCCATTTGCGTGACTGGCTGCAGGCCGACCGGTCCCTTGATCCGTCATTTGCTGACTCGCTTTTCACACTCGACGATGACGCCGCCATTCGCCACATTTTTCGCGTGGCCTGCGGACTCGACTCCATGATCCTCGGCGAGCCGCAAATTCTCGGGCAACTGAAAGACGCGTTCCGGCACGCACAGGATGCCAGTACGCTCGGCCAGCAGCTCAGCCGACTAATGCAACACACATTTGCCGTTGCCAAGAAGATTCGTACGGATACGGAAATCGGTTCGAGCCCGGTGTCGGTTGCTTCTGCAGCCGTTAGTCTGGCAAATCAGTTCTTCGCCGGTTTTAGCAAACACACCGCTCTATTGGTCGGCGCCGGCGCGACCGTGGAATTATTAGCCAAACATTTGTCGAGCCGGGATATCGGCCGGCTATTTGTCGCCAACCGCAATATCGACCGCGCCCACGAACTTGCCAGTCGCTTCGGCGGATTCGCATTGCCGCTGTCCGAGATCGAAGGGACTCTGCCCGAAGCGGACATTCTCATTAGTTCGACGGCGAGCCCCGATCCTGTCATTCGCCTCGACCATATGAAGTCTGCGATCAAGGCACGCAAACGCAAGCCCATCTTCGCGGTCGACATCGCCGTTCCACGGGATATCGAAGACGGCGTCGGCGATCTTGAGGATGTCTATCTCTATACGATCGACGATCTCGACAAAGTCATCCAGCAGGGACAGGGCAATCGCGAAGCGGCGGCGCTGGAAGCCGACAAATTGCTGGATGACGAAATTCGCCGCTACCAGAACATCGAACGCTCCAAACAGGCTGTCCCGGTGATCGCGGCATTGCGTGAAAAAAGCCAACTCATTCGCGACGAAGTGAACACGCAAGCCGTTCGGCGAATGGCACGAGGTGAGTCGGCAAGTGATGCGATTGAATACGCGACTGCTGCGTTGATGAAGAAGATGCTGCACGGGCCTAGCGTCAGGTTGCGCAAGGCCGGCGAAGAGTCCAATGAAGAGCTGATTGACGCGGCGCGAACGCTCTTCGACATCGACACAGATAAACAAGGCTAAGCCGTGAAAGAATCCATCCGCTTCAAACTGGAGTCTGTCAGCGATCGCTTTGAGGAAATCGCCGGCCTGCTCGCCGATCCGGACGTGATCGGCGATCAAAATCAGTTTCGGGAATTATCGAAGGAATACTCGCGGGTAGGGCCTGTCGTCAATCTGTTCAGAGATTTTGAGGCGCTCACCGGGGACATCGCTGCCGCGAAGGAAATGGCGGACGATGCGGACGATGAGATTCGTGAGATGGGACGCGAGGAGCTCGAGGGGCTTACCGAGCGGCAGGAAGTGATCCTTACAGAACTGCAGAAATCCCTGATTCCGGCCGACCCGCATGACGATGCAAACGTCTTTTTGGAAATTCGCGCTGGCACAGGCGGTGACGAGGCCGCGATTTTCGCGGGCGATTTATTTCGCATGTACTCGCGGTTCGCCGAGACCGAGCGCTGGTCGCTTGAAATTATTTCGGCGCGCGAAGGCGATCACGGTGGCTACAAAGAGATCATTAGTCGCATCACCGGCAACAGCATCTTCGCAAAACTAAAGTTTGAGTCTGGAGCACATCGCGTTCAACGAGTACCCGCCACCGAGTCGCAAGGCCGCATTCACACCTCGGCGTGCACTGTCGCTGTACTGCCGGAGCCGGATGAAGTCGAAGAGATCGAAATCAATCCGGCCGATTTACGAGTCGATACCTATCGCGCATCCGGTGCCGGTGGTCAGCACGTCAACAAGACCGATTCCGCCGTGCGTTTGACTCACCTGCCCTCCGGAATTGTTGTCGAATGCCAGGACGAGCGTTCCCAACACAAGAACCGGGCACGAGCGATGTCCCTGCTGCAGGCTCGCCTGCTCGATACGCAGGTCGCGGAACAGGAAGCGGAGCATGCTGCCACCCGCAAACTGCTGGTCGGGTCTGGCGATCGGTCGGAGCGCATTCGCACGTACAACTACCCGCAGGGCCGCGTGACTGATCACCGCATCAACCTGACGCTCTACAAACTCGACGAGATCATTGAAGGCGGACTTGAGCAGGTCATAGAACCGCTTATCAACGAGTATCAGGCGGATCAACTAGCCGCGCTTTCCGACCAATGAACTTGTGCTCGTTGTCGCACTGACTAGCTCCGAGACGGAAACCAGTGAGCCGTTCGATTCACAATAGCGACAAGCGATAGCATCACGGGTACTTCAACCAGGACGCCGACCACTGTCGCCAGCGCCGCTCCCGAATTAAGCCCAAACAGCGATATTGCCACCGCGACAGCCAGCTCGAAAAAATTGGACGTCCCGATCAGACAGGCCGGCGCAGCGATATTGTGCGGCAGGCGCATTGTCTTCGCAGCCGCATATGCAATGGCGAAAATTCCGTATGTCTGTATCAACAACGGAATGGCGATAAGCAAGATCGTCTGCGGTTGGCCGAGAATTTTCTGCGCCTGAAAACCGAACAACAGTATGACGGTTGCCAGCAGTCCGATGACGGACCATGGTTTGAGTAACTGCACGAACTTATCGACACGATGATCGTCGCCACTAGCTTCCAGGTGATGACGCGTTATCACTCCGGCTATCAGTGGCAAGAGCACGTACAGAACGACCGACAGCAAGAGCGTTTCCCACGGTACCGCAATGTCGCTGACACCGAGCAGAAACGCAGCCAGCGGCGCAAACGCAAATACCATGATGACGTCGTTTACCGATACCTGCACAAGCGTGTAGTTGGGGTCGCCATCGGTAAGCTGGCTCCAGACAAACACCATGGCTGTGCACGGTGCAACACCCAGCAATATCATGCCGGCGATATACTCAGTCGCCGATTGCGGATCAATCCAGTTGGCAAAAAGCACACGGAAAAACAGCCAGCCCAGCGCCGCCATCGTGAACGGTTTGATCAACCAGTTGACTGTGAGCGTAAGAATCAAACCCTTCGGCTTTTTCCTGACGTCTTTGACGGCGGTAAAGTCGATCTGCACCATCATCGGGTAGATCATGATCCATATGAGTACAGCGACGACGAGATTCACATGTGCGTACTCGAGCCTGGCGACCGATTGAAAAATGTCAGGGACAAAGTTACCGACAGCTACGCCGACCAAAATACAGAGGCCTACCCAAATGGTCAGATAGCGTTCAAATACTCCCAACGAATTTCCCTCAATGTGCCGCATTACCCGGTGGCGCTTCATTAGCAGCCATTTGCGGCTCGAATCGTAGATGTGGAAAGCCACAATTGTAACGACAATTTCGTCGCGTTAGTTTATCTGGATATAAGTGGAGACAGAGCAATGGCGCCCGTAAACATAGTGAAAGTGAGTATGTTCGCTCTCTGTATCGGACTGTTCGGCTGCGAGCGGCAGGTCAGTTTTGCAGACGATATCCAACCTGTCCTTCGCGCCAGCTGTGTTGAGTGTCACAACCCGTCTGCTGAAGGCTTTGCTGCCAGCGGCTTTAGCCTGGTCGATTACGACAGCACGATGAAAGGAACCAAGTTCGGTAAGGTCGTCATTGCGGGTAGCAGCATGTCCAGTGCGCTGTATCTGGTCATCGCAAATAAAACGAGCCCTGAAATCCAAATGCCACCTCACCACCAGAACTCATTGTCAGAGGGACGCGGAATCCCGCTGTCAAAACACCAGATTGAGATCATCGGGACCTGGATCGATGAGGGCGCGCAAAACAATTAGCTCTTAAGTAACGCCAGACACTCTGCGACCCTTCCGACTAGCCTCACATTTGTCGGCGCAGATAATTCAACACATCTGATCGCGTGATTAGCCCGACAAACTCATCACCATCCATGATGGCGGCATACGGCTGAACGCGAAGCATTGCGACCAGGTTATTCAGACTCTCAGTTCTGTCCAGTTTGATGAAGGCAGACTCCATCGCGTCTTGTACCGGCCCGGTCATGAGCTCCGGTTTGCCATAGACGTGCTGAATAATCGCGTCTTCGGTGACGATGCCGACGAGCTCACCTTCATCCATCACAGGTAACTGAGAAAATCCCGCATTGCGAAGGCGATTGTGTGCGGTCGTCAGAATATCTGTCGGTCCGACGGTAATGGTCGCCCGTTCGCCATGAGGCCGGCCAACCAGATCGCGCAAATCGCCGAACTTTTCGCGCTCGATGAAGCCCTGATCTTCCATCCAGAAATCATTGAACAGTTTTGACAAGTATTTGTTGCCGGTATCACAGGCGAACGTAACTACCGTTTTCGCCTCGGTTTGCTCGCGACAAAACTTGAGGGCCGCGGCCAGACAGGTGCCCGACGACGATCCTGCAAGCACGCCCTCTTTTCTCAGAAGCTCCCGCGCCGCAGCGAACGACTCAGCATCGCTGATTGCGTAGGCCTTCGTAACTTTATCGAAGTTTGCGATATCCGGAATGAAGTCTTCCCCGATTCCTTCAACCAGCCAGCTGCCGCCGACGCCCATTTCACCCTTGTTGATCCAGTTCGTCAGTACCGATCCGACGGGGTCCGCGAGAATCATGTCGACATTCGGGGCGTGTTCAGCGAGATACTTGCCGATGCCACTGACCGTGCCACTCGAACCAACGCCCAAAACGATAACGTCGAGATTGCCGTCCATCTGTTTGACGATCTCGGGTGCCGTTGTGGTTTCGTGCGCGAGCGGATTATCGGGATTGCCGAATTGGTTAATAAAATAGGCGCCCTTCTCTTCAGCAATACTCCTGCCCAGATCCTGGTAGTACTCGGGGTGCCCGCGGCCGACATCTGAACGCGTCAGCACGACTTCGGCGCCCATCGCCCGGAGGTTAAATATCTTTTCCTGACTCATCTTGTCCGGCAGCACGAGGATCAGGGGGTAGCCCTTGCGCGCTGCGACCAGTGCAAGCCCAAGACCTGTGTTGCCTGCCGTGGCCTCGACCAGTGTGTCGCCGGGCTTGATGTCGCCGCGCTTTTCCGCCTGCTCGATCATGGAGATGCCGATGCGGTCTTTGATCGACCCACCTGGGTTCATCAATTCGAGTTTGAGAAATAGCCGACACGGTCCGGTATCGATATTGGTCACTTCGAGCATCGGCGTTTCGCCGACCATCTCGAGGATATTGGAATACACGTTCATAGGCACATCAGTTACATTGCTATTTTTGGGCGAGTTTACACGCTGATGAGACTTGATGCTGCCATTGCAGACGCGACTGAGCGCCTTTCCGAGGTCAGCGATTCGGCGCGTCTCGACGCTGAGATCTTGCTATGCCAGTCGATCGACATGCCGCGCAGCTACCTGTTCGCCCATCCCGAAGATGAGCTCGATGACCTGACGCGAGACCGCTTTGAAGCGTTAATGCGACGCCGCCTGGATGGTGAGCCCATGTCCTATATCACCGGAACTCGGGAATTCTGGTCGCGCGAATTGCTGGTCAGTCCGGCGACGCTCGTGCCTCGGCCCGAGACGGAATTGCTCGTCGAATTGGCACTTCGCGAGATTCCGCGGAAGTCGGAGTGGCAGATCCTGGATCTCGGCACGGGCAGCGGCGCTATTGCCATTTCGATTGCCGGCGAGCGCCCGCTTTGCAGCATTACGGCGACGGACAACAGCGCGGAAGCATTAGCCGTCGCCCGGGAGAATGTGCGGCAGGCAGATCTCGCCAACGTCGTCTGCCTTAAAGGTAACTGGACCCTTTCGGTCGCCGATCAACGATTCAATGTGATTCTCTCTAATCCGCCCTACGTCCGGCAGGACGATGAGGCGCTCAAAGCATTGACCCATGAGCCCTTGTCGGCCCTGGCCTCAGGCGAGGACGGTCTGGATGATATGCGGATTCTGGCCCGCGACTGCGGCGCCATTCTCGCTGACGACGGGTGGCTCATGCTCGAACACGGAGCCGACCAGCAGGACGGTGTAGCGGCTATTCTCGAAGCGGCGGGATGGACCGAAATCACGTGCCATAATGACCTCGCCGGCCTTCCCCGCGTGACAGTAGCCCGCCGGAATGGTAAATAAGCGCCCAGACTTCAATAATTCGAGACTTTAAGAAAACATCATGATTACTATCAAAACGAATCACGGCGACATTTCTATCGAGCTTTTCGAAGAGAAAGCACCTATTTCTTGTGAAAATTTCCGCCAATACGTCACTGACGGCCACTTCGCCGGCACTATTTTTCACCGCGTCATTCCGAACTTCATGATTCAGTGCGGCGGCATGGATGAAAACATGGATTCCAAGCCAACCCGTGACCCGATCAAGAACGAAGCAGACAACGGCGAGAAGAACGAGCGTGGCACCCTCGCCATGGCGCGGACGGGTGTTGTCGACAGCGCGACGTCACAGTTCTTCATCAATCTGAATAACAATGATTTTCTGAATCACGGTGGCCGCGACTTCGGCTATGCGGTATTCGGCAAAGTCACCGATGGCATGGATGTTGTCGATGCTATCGGCGGTGTTCCCACCGGCAACGGTGGCGGTCACCAGGATGTACCGCTCGACACGGTAAGCATTACCGAAGTCACGATCTCCGAGTAAGTCCGACATGCTGAGCCGCGATGCCCGACACCTTGCTCTCGAGCAGGTCGGTGACGACGGCCAGCAACGAATCGCCGCCGGCACCGTATTGCTTATCGGTGCCGGCGGTATTGGTTGTGCTGCTGCTACCTATCTCGCCTCCAGTGGCGTCGGCCACCTCGTCATTGCCGACTTCGATACGGTCGATGCTTCAAATCTCGGTCGACAGGTGTTGTATACGCCAGACGATGTCGGCAAACGAAAAGTCGAAGTCGCCGCGAAACGTCTGGGCGCACTGAACCCGGACATCCGCATAACCGCGATTACGGAGCGCTTGCAGGGCGAGGCGCTGGCGGAAGCCGTTGCATCATCGGACGTCGTGCTCGACGGCTGCGACAACTTTGCCACGCGCTTCCAGGTCAACGACGCCTGCGTTGCCGCCGGGCGACGCTTAATTTCGGGTGCGGCTATTCGTCTCGAGGGACAAATGGCCGTTTTCGGGCCCGACTACGAGACGGCGCCTTGTTATCGTTGTCTCTATGCCGAAGCCGATGAGTCGATGGACAGCTGCGCCGGCAATGGTGTCCTCTCCCCGGTGCCCGGCGTCATCGGTACGATGATGGCGGTAGAGGCATTAAAATATTTTGCAGGAATTGAGTCCGATACGTCTTCGCTTCACCTTTACGATGCGGCGGCAACCGAATTCCAAAGTTTAAGAATTCAAAAACGCGAGGACTGCCCGGCGTGTGCCGAATAGTTTGCCGCCTGAAAAGTCGCAATGAGCTCAGCGCGCGCCAGAATGTTTACGCTGCGTTTGCTTCGTCTGGTTCATAGCCGAGATTCGGTGACAACCACTTCTCCGCTTCGACAAGGCTGATACCTTTCCGTTCGGCATACGATGCGACCTGATCCCGATCGACCTTCCCAACTGCAAAGTACTTGGCATCCGGATGGGAAAAATAGAAGCCACTGACCGCAGCTGTCGGGTACATTGCAAACGACTCCGTCAAACGCAATCCGATGCTGGCTTCGACGTCGAGTAGCTCCCATAACGTGCCCTTCTCGGTATGGTCCGGACAAGCTGGATACCCTGGTGCCGGTCGAATACCGCGGTATTTTTCTGCAATCAGATCGCTATTGCTGAGCGTCTCATCAGGCTCGTAGGCCCAGAATTCTTTTCGAACCCGCGCGTGCATGTATTCCGCTGACGCTTCGGCGAGACGATCCGCGAGCGCTTTGAGGATAATAGCGCTGTAGTCGTCGTGGTCCTGCTCGAAGCGTTCAACATGCTCGTCGATCCCGATGCCGGCTGTAACGGCGAAACCACCGATGTAATCGGAGATACCCGTTTCTTTCGGAGCAACAAAATCGCCGAGGCAGCCTTGCGCGTGGCCTTCCGCTTTAGAGCGCTGTTGTCGGAGATGGCACAGTCGATGGGCCACCTCGCCACGCTCGTCATCACCGTAGACAAGAATGTCATCGTGATCGTCGGAATTAGCCGGATAGAAGCCCACAACGGCACGAGCACTTAGCCACTTGTCGCCGATAATCTGTTCCAGCATCGCCGTCGCATCGTTGAATAGTGATGACGCGGCTTCACCAACGATCGCATCGCTAAGAATCTGCGGAAACTTGCCGTGAAATTCCCAGGCATTGAAGAACGGCATCCAGTCTATGTATTCACGTAGGTCATTCAGATCAATGTCATCGAATACTCGCGTGCCGGTGAAACTCGGCGTCGGTGCATCGTAGTTGTTCCAGTCACACTCATGTTTGCGGGCTCTCGCCTGATTCAGAGACAGCTGTGGCGACAGTCGCTTCTTGTTTGCGTGCTGGTCACGACGACGCGCATTGTCCTTGCGCGTTTTGTCGACCAGTGCATCTCTGGTGCCCGACTGGATCAGCGCCTGGGCCACGCCGACGGAACGCGATGCATCTTTGACGTAGATCACTGGCCCTTCGTATTTGGGTTCGATTTTCACAGCGGTGTGCGCTGGCGATGTCGTGGCACCGCCGATGAGGAGCGGTAGATCGTAGTCGAGTCGCTGCATCTCGCTCGCGACGTGCACCATCTCATCCAGCGATGGAGTGATCAGTCCGGACAAACCAATGATGTTCGCGTTTTCACGCTTGGCAGCTTCGAGAATTTTGTCGCAGGAGACCATGACACCAAGATCCACCACTTCGAAGTTATTGCACTGCAAGACAACACCAACGATGTTTTTGCCGATGTCGTGCACGTCGCCTTTGACGGTAGCCATCACGATCTTGCCGTTCGAACTCATCTTGCCGTCTTTCTCATCTTCGATGAATGGCACGAGGTGGCCGACGGCCTTTTTCATGACGCGCGCGGACTTCACGACCTGCGGCAGGAACATTTTTCCTTCGCCGAAAAGATCGCCGACGACATTCATGCCGGACATCAACGGCCCCTCGATAACATCGAGAGGTCGGTCGGTTCCCTGTCGCGCTTCTTCAGTGTCGTCGATAACAAATTCGTCAATACCGTTGACCAGCGCATGTTCAAGTCGCTTGTCGACGGGCAGCTCTCGCCAGGACATGTCCTTGACCTTCGCCGCCGCACCGCTTTTTTGATCTTTGTAGTTTTCGGCAACAGCGAGCAGCTTTTCGGTACCGTCCGCATCGCGATTGAGCACGACATCTTCAACGGCATTACGCAGGTCTTCTGGCAGGTCCGCGTAAATGGCGAGCTGCCCGGCGTTGACGATACCCATGTCCAAACCGGCGCGGATCGCGTGATACAAAAACACGGAATGAATCGCCTCACGAACAACATTGTTGCCGCGAAACGAAAATGACACGTTGCTCACGCCACCACTGACGAGTGCATGCGGCAACGCCTTCTTGATTTCACGGGTCGCTTCAATGAAATCGAGGCCGTAACTGGCATGTTCCTCGATGCCCGTTGCGATGGCGAAAATATTCGGATCAAAAATAATGTCGGCCGGATCAACGCCAACTTGTTCGGTCAGGATTTCGTAGGAGCGTTTGCAAATATTGATCTTACGATCGATGGTATCGGCCTGACCGGACTCGTCGAACGCCATGACGATAACGGCAGCGCCGTAATCGCGGACGAGCTGCGCCTGTTCAATGAACTGGGCTTCGCCCTCTTTAAGGCTGATCGAGTTCACTACCGCTTTACCCTGCACGCACTTCAGACCCGCTTCGATAACCGTCCACTTCGACGAGTCGATCATGATCGGCAGGCGCGCTATGTCCGGTTCCGACGCGATCAGGTTCAGGAAGGTCACCATCGCCTTCTCTGAGTCGAGCATGCCTTCGTCCATATTGATGTCGATGATCTGTGCGCCGTTCTCGACCTGTTGACGCGCGACCGCAACGGCGGCGGTATAGTCATCGGCCTCAATGAGGCGACGGAAAACGGCAGAACCTGTGACATTGCAACGTTCGCCGACGTTAGCGAACAAGTCATCCGGTCCGATATTGAACGGTTCGAGACCGGAGAGGCGCAAACGTACCGGCAACTCGGGAATCGGTCTGGGCGCGGCGCCATCGATGGCCTTTCTGAGCGCAGCGATGTGCTCCGGACGCGTGCCGCAACAACCGCCCACGAGATTGACCAGCCCACTGGTCGCAAACTCGCCAACAACCTCGGCCATCTCGGCCGGCGTCTCGTCATATTCGCCGAATTCATTCGGCAATCCGGCATTCGGGTGTGCACTGACCCGTGTTTCCGAAATCCGGGAGAGTTCCGCAACATACTGGCGCAATTCTTTTGCACCCAGCGCACAGTTCAGGCCGATCATAAACGGATTCACGTGACGTACTGAGTTCCAGAACGCTTCGGTGGTCTGTCCGGATAAGGTTCGTCCGGATGCATCGGTAATCGTGCCCGATATCATGACCGGCAATTCGATACGGCTTGCCCTGAAAGCGCGCTTCACGCCGACAATGGCTGCTTTGGCATTCAAGGTATCGAAAATGGTCTCGATCATCACAAAATCGACGCCGTTTTCGATCAACGCAACAGCGGCAACTTCATAGGTGTCGGCAAGCTGGTCAAACTGAATATTTCGAAACCCGGGATCGTTTACGTCAGGCGATATCGACGCCGTTCGATTCGTAGGCCCAAGTACACCGGCGACATAGCGAAGACGACCATCCTTAGAAGCCTGGGCATCGGCACATTCGCGAGCCAGGCGCGCCGATGTTGCATTCAATTCGGCAACCAGATCTTCCATGCCGTAGTCGGCCATCGACGGTTCGTTTGAATTGAAAGTATTGGTTTCAATGATGTCCGCGCCAGCGGCAAGAAAGCTGTTGTGGATATCGCGAATGACTTCGGGGCGCGTAATCGACAGTAGATCGTTATTGCCCTTGAGGTCGCGCCGGCTGTCGGCGAAGCGTTCGCCTCGGTAGTCTTCTTCGCTAAGGCTAAAACCCTGAATCATTGTGCCCATCGCACCATCGAGCAGCATGATTCGCTCGTCCAGTGTGCCCATCAGAGTGGCGATTCTTTCGCTACGTTTCATCGTTATAACCTCAAGCCGCTGCTTTGTTCGAACGCACGCCCAACGCGTGGCATATCGCGTAGGTGAGTTCGGAACGGTTCAGCGTGTAAAAGTGAAAATCTTCTATGCCTTCAGACTCGAGGTGACGAACTTGCTCGATGGCGACGCTCGCAGAAATCATCTGGCGGGTCTCAGCATCATCATCGAGGCCATCGAAACGATGCCGCAGCGCATCAGGAATAGCCGCACCACACATTCTCGCGAAACGTTCCATTTGCGGAAAACGGGTGATTGGCAAGATGCCGGGCACGATGGCCGAATCAATACCGGCCTTAGCGCATCGATCGCGAAAACGCAGATAGGCATCAGTATTAAAAAAGAACTGAGTAATGGCACGACTCGCGCCTGCATCGAGCTTGCGCTTCAGGTTTTCCAGGTCGAACGCTGCATCCTGCGCCTCGGGATGCACCTCCGGGTACGCCGCGACGGAAATATCAAAATCACCAATCTTGCGCAGACCCTCAACCAGATCTGATGCGTAGGCATAACCATCCGGATGCGGCACGTACGCACCCGAGTCTTTCGGCGCATCTCCGCGCAAGGCGACGAGATGCCGCACGCCCATGTCCCAGTATTCCTGGGCAATCGCATCGATCTCGTCTCGGCTTGCATCGATACAGGTCAAATGCGGTGCTGGCGTCAGCTCTGTCTCCTTGATGATTCGAGCGACAGCCGCATGTGTGCGCTCTCGCGTTGAGCCATCAGCTCCGTAGGTGACCGAAACGAATCGCGGCCCAAGACTGGCGAGCCGTTCAATCGACTGCCACAGCGTGGCTTCCATCGCTTCGGTATTCGGCGGGAAGAATTCGAACGATACGGAGGGTGCGATTTTGCTATTCATAGGACTGTCTTCAATTACGCCGCGACGGACGCGTGGTTGGCAGTGGTTGCAACGGCGAGCAACCAATCGGGGTTGTGGTTCGGTATGGGTCTCGCCGTCGAAAGCCTGAGATCGGCGGCAGCTGCCCATGCGGCGAATCGCGTTCGCAGTTCGTCAAGATCGGTGTTACCAACAGACGCCAGCAGTAACAACTGACCGCCTGCGTTCAGCAAACGCTTCGCTTCGTTGAGTGTGGCTGGCGCATCCTTCGCGTCGGTCAGAACATCATCGAGAATAATGGTGTCGAATTCCTGATCCTCGAATGGCAAAGCGTTCATATCGCCGTGCCTGAGCGTGGTGTTCGGTGTGCCGGCCAACAGCAGCTCGGCCCGAGCGAGGCGGCGAGCGTCGGAATCAATATCAACGCCAACGGCACGATGCGAACGTGATGCGAGCAACTTCAAAATGCGGCCTTGCCCGCAGCCGATGTCAAGCAAGTCACCTAAGGGTCGTGCGACTGTGAGTTCGACTAACGCTCGATGCAATGAACGATCGCTACCTGAAACCGGTACTTCTACGCTGGACCCTTCGCCACGAATATCGCGAAGCTTGTCGGAGTCTTTCTGGAATTGGAGTTCGTCGTCCGGCAATAACGCGAGCAACCGACGTCGGATGGCTGATGCCTCTCCCGCCGTTGATACACGGTAGTAGACAAAGTGGCCGTCTTTAAAGCGCTCCAGCAAACCCACAGCACACAGTTGCTTCACATGTTGCGAGATACGCGGCTGGCTTTGACCAGTGACCTTGGTCAGCTCGGAGACACTGCATTCCGCCAAACCACAGAGCACGACTAGCCGAGCGCGCACGGGATCGGCTAGTGCTTTGAACTGGGATAACAACTGGTCAGTGGACGCTTTCATATAAGAATATAAGGATTCTTTTATATTAATAGCGGATTAGTATACAGAGGTGCATCAGCAAACCCAATAACTGGGTCACACCAAGCGCCATCAAAATGAAAAGGCCGCGTAATATTTTCTGTGTAAGATTCACAATTCGACCGCTGCTTGCGGCAGCCCAAAAAGGCTGGCATTAGCTCAACGCGCACTAGCAAGAACAAACGGCCGTTCGATGGTGTGTGGTGGATAATTGGATTGCCCCTGCTGTCAATTTTGGTTTTCGCGATCTTGTCGCCGCTGTCCTTTTTGGTTCACCGGCAAATAACGCGTACCGGAAATGACTAGTTCCCGTAAGGTCAACGACTGCAATCAGAGGACGACATGAAACTAGCCTTCGCAATTCTCTTGGCCATACTGACTTTTCTAGCCGTTTCCTCCGGCGTAATGAAAGTTATGTTGGTGCAACAAGATGTTGAGTTTTTTGGTCGCTACGGGTTTTCCGACGCAATGCTCATCGCTTTCGGAATAGTTCAGCTGATTGGTGGCGTCTTGCTGCCCTTGAAAAAGACGAGATTTGTGGGGGCGGCCATTGTCGCGATCACGTTCCTTATATCCTTGGCAGTACTGCTTATGGATGGCAACAT
>CAZMRZ010000002.1:0-7249 GCA_964568835.1 uncultured Woeseiaceae bacterium
TAGGCATGCCGCCAGCGTTCAATCTGAGCCAGGATCAAACTCTTCAGTTTAAAGCGTGTAGCTTTTTCCTAAAGTGCGTAATCACCAGAACTCATCAATTACTAAAAACTGACTGTTTTCTAGGTTCTTACGTCTTTTTTTGCCTTCGCAAAGTCCGACGCAAGCACCCACACAAATTATCTGATTGAATTGTTAAAGAACGTGCCCGACACTTCTGTCAGGCGGACCCACCATTATACAGGCGAAGGAGGTCTAAGCAACAATCCTCTAGCGCCTGCGTGTATCTTTTGGGAGCCCACTGAAAGACACCGTGTCCCTCAGCGAGCGCGCATTATACGGCGCAATCCGAATCCGTCAACATCTTTTTCGGGTTTTTTTTTAATTAGCTCAAAAGCCCGTTTGACGGGGGCTCGAGCGGGGCCGCCCGAAGCACAAAAGGACACCTTTTCCCCTATAGAAACGCCGTTTATGGTGGTTTCGGCCTACTCGGGCCGATACACCCTATAGACGTCGGCTCGCTCGTAATCCGATGGGGTCGGACGAGGTTCATGATGGAATCCCGCAGATTCGTACAGAGCCAATGCCGCAGTCAGGCTGCTGTGAGGTTCGAGATACAGACGAACTCCCTCCAGATCGCGAAAACGATCGATCGCCGCGTTCAATAATTGGCGGCCATGGCTTTCGGTGTAATCGACGATCTCGAGATCAGTCGCGCCCTGCACGCCATTCCTTGTACTCCTCGCTCTCGACCAAGCCTGCAAAGCCACGAAACTTGTCGCGTCTGAGCTTGGCTTCGTCCAGGCGATGCCCGAAATTGTCCTCAAGTTGGGTCAAGGCTTCTATGGCACCCGAATGATATTGAGAACGAGACCTTGCCCGTAGCAAAGACCACCAACCCAACTCAAGAGACGGTTCGTCGACCGTTGCCTCGACCGCAAACTTCTCGGCTTCCTCCAGCTTGCCAAGAGCCAGCGCGAGTGCCGACAGCTTCGCCGGAAGCGCACCCTCTGTGATAGAGAAATTCCTGTGGAATCGGCTCAATAACGCGTATGACTGAGCATAGTCATCTATGGCCGCATAATAATCGGACATGACCAACGCGAAGTTGGGATCATTCGAAAAGACATCGACAAAGATTTCGAGCGTCTGTAAGAAGCGATCCATATCCTTCATCATCAATGCCATGAATGCTGCGTACTTTGCGATAAAGGGCTCGCGTTTCAGCTCGTCATTGAACTCATCGTAGATCTCGAAGAACCGGGGCGGCTGCATGTCTCGCGACGCTTTGTATATCTCGGTAACCTGGAACAGCTGCAGATCGCTGGGCTCCTTGAGCAAAATCAGCTTTCGCGTCGCGTCCTTGGTCGGCATCAATATCGTCAGGCTTTCACCGATTTCAGCGGAGAACATTTGCCCGGCCCGGGTATCGAACCAGTCGATGACCTTGAGGCGTCCCCGGCTGTCGTGCCGAAGCTCGAAAACCTGAAACTCATACTCGTACTTGGGCAAGGCGTAGCGAATTGCAGCCCTCCCCTTTCCGTTCTCGAAAGCGAACTCGACCAACTTGGCCTCTACATTCGAACCCTCGGCCGGCAGTTTTTGCATAAAGTCGGATTCAATGAATTGCCAGAAGTTAACGCTAAAGACCTGTTTGACCTCGTCTTCAACAATCCGCGACTTGTAGATGCGGCTACTAAGGTCGGTCTTATCGATCGCCTTTTGCATCGACCCGAAAGAGCGACCGTTGATATCGGCCAGTATTTCCTGGAATTGCCCGAATGCCTTGGCGTCATTGTCCGCCGCCAGAGACGGCGCAGCCAATATTGCCAGGACGACGAATGCCGTGATTTGCCTTGCGGTGTTCATTGCTGCACCCCGAATCATGTGTATCCATGTTCGCGCGATCACTCAGACACGAACTGTTTCAGGTCAGGTTGACTCGAGCGAACTTTCGCTTGCCGACCTGATAGATGTGAGTTGATCCGGCCTCTATTTGCAATGACCGATCCTCGACCTTTTGGCCATCGATCTTGACCGCTCCCTGCTTGATCATCCGAAAAGCATCGGATGTGCTGCTCACAAGGCCGGCGCTCTTTAGTAAATGTGCAATTCCCAACGTGCCGTCCTGACTTTCCAGACTGAGGTCCGGAATCTCGTCGGGCATCGCGCCTTGCTGAAACCGCGATACGAACTCTTGCTTGGCCGCCTCTGCATCAGCCTCACTATGGAATCTGGCAACTATTTCCACGCCAAGTTCAAATTTTGCGTCGCGAGGGTTCATTCCGTCAGCGACAGACTGCTTCAAAGCCTTGATGTCGTCGAGAGAACGGAAGCTCAGTACCTCGAAATATCGCCACATCAGTTCGTCCGAAATCGACATGATCTTGCCGAACATTTCGCCCGGTGCGTCATTGATACCAATGTAATTGCCCAGCGACTTTGACATCTTCTGCACACCGTCGAGACCCTCGAGAAGCGGCGTAGTTATTACGATCTGAGGTTTCTGGCCGAAATCCTGCTGCAACTGGCGTCCGACAAGCAGGTTGAATTTTTGATCCGTGCCGCCGAGTTCAACGTCCGCCTTGAGCGCAACCGAGTCGTAGCCCTGCACCAATGGATACAGGAACTCGTGAATCGAAATGGGCTTGCCGCTCGTGTAACGCTTGTTGAAATCATCCCGCTCGAGCATCCGGGCGACCGTGTGCCGCGCCGCAAGCTTAATCAAGCCAGCGGCGTCCATCTCGCCCATCCAGGTCGAATTGAACTCTACGCGGGTCTTCTCTTCGTCAAGAATTTTGAAAATCTGCTTTTCGTAGGTTTCGGCGTTGGCTTTGATTTCCTCGGGCGTCAGTGGCGGACGAGTCGCGTTCTTGCCTGACGGGTCGCCGATCATGCCGGTGAAATCGCCGATCAGAAAAACCACGTCGTGGCCCAATTGCTGGAACTGGCGCATTTTGTTGATCAACACGGTGTGACCGATATGCAGATCCGGCGCCGTTGGATCGAAACCCGCCTTGACGATCAGAGGTCGTCCCTCTTTCAGCTTGGCATGCAGTCCATCCTCCGGCAGCACGTCTTCCGTACCCCGGGTGAGTTCTGCGATTTGATCGTTAATGCCTGCCATGAGTGTCATATTCGTTTTTTTTGTGAAAAGCGGGAGCGAAACTGTAGCATTCCCGGGCTGGTTAACACCATGAGTTATAACACTTTTTCTTTGACCTCAAAAAAGGGGCGCGGTAGAGTAGCGACTTCCAGCCACGGAGGGACTTAAGCCTTGAATCGTCCGGTCAGTCCACTACTACACGATTACAAGCAGTCTGCTTCAGACCAGCCCAAGAAATCCAAGGCCCTTCAATGGTTTGCGGTGGGTCTGGGAATTCCGCTGATCGCTGTGGCATTGGTCAGCACGCTCGACAGTACACCGCCTCAGGAAGTCATTTCGAGCGCGCCAGTGATGAGCGCCAGTTTAGATGAGCCACCGATCGTGCCGCCCGTCGATCAGGCGGTATTACTTGAAGAAGCCGCCGCCCTGATGCCCGAGCCTGTTCCCGAGTTCGACAAACTGGTTTTGACCATCCGTTCCGGCGACACGATGGAGAGACTGTTTCGAAAGAACAATCTCGATCTGGGGCAGCTGATGTCGATCGCCGAGCTCGATGAAGCCAAGACGCGTTTTCGCCGCATCAAGCCCGGGGATGTATTCGAAGTGACTCATGACGGCGGCGATGTCGTTAGCCTGTATTCGGAACTTGGCTTGACGAGCGCGCTGCAGATCGAGCGTCAGGAATCGGGTTTTGCCGCTGAAATCATCGATCGACCTATCGAGATTCGAAAACGAATGGCGTATGGCGTGATCAATTCGTCTTTGTTTGAAAGCGGCGCGGAAGCGGGCCTGTCAGACAAAGTCATCATGAATATTGCCGGGATATTCGCCTGGGATGTCGACTTCGTACTCGACATTCGGCAAGGCGATAACTACTACGTGCAATTCGAAGAAATCTGGCAAGACGGCGAATACGTTGCGGACGGCGAGATCATTGCTGCGGAATTCAATAACAACGGTCGCACGATTCAGGCCATTCGTTTTATCGATGACAATGAGCATACCGACTACTTCACGCCGGCCGGCGACAGTGTTCGTAAAGCATTCATACGCGCGCCGGTCGATTTCACCCGTATCAGCTCGAATTTCAATCCGAATCGCAAGCACCCTATTTTGAATCGAATTCGAGCACACCGCGGCGTTGATTATGCCGCCCCGCGTGGCACACCGATCAAGGCATCGGGTGATGGCAAGGTTATTTTCAGAGGCACCAAGTCGGGCTACGGCAAGACAGTCATATTGCAGCACGGCGGCAATATCACGACGCTGTATGCGCATATGAACAGTTACGTCCTTAAGGTGCGTGTGGGCACTCGCGTCAAGCAAGGCCAGACTATCGGCTTTGTCGGTAGAACCGGACTAGCGACAGCTAACCACCTGCACTACGAGTATCGTCTGAACGGTGTACACCGAAATCCGCGAACGGTCGCTCTTCCCGATGCGGAGCCGATCGACGCTCAATATCGCGATAAATTCATGGCGTCAGCAGCACCCATCCTGAAGGAGCTGGAACAGTTCAAGAGTACGCAGACACCCTCCGTCGCGTACAACGACCAGTAACGCAGGTGTCCAGTCATTATGTCGGTTTGATGTCCGGCACCAGCATGGACGGAATCGATGCCGTTGTCGTTAGCTTCAGCGGCGGTGATGTTGCGATTCACTCGACGCATACCGAACCCTATCCTGCCGACTTAAAAGACGCGTTGCTGATCGCGATACGCGAACCTCTTGACGTATCTCTAGATGAATCCGGTGATTTGGATCGCCGTGTCGGTGAGTGTTTTCGCAACGCTGCTCGATCAGCAATCGCTGCGAGCGGTATCGAGCAACAAGACATCGTCGCCATCGGCAGTCATGGACAAACCCTGCGTCATCAGCCGGACGCCGACGCGCCGTATTCCATGCAAATCGGCAACGCGGACATCATCGCTGCCGGCACCGGCATAACGACCGTCGCGAATTTTCGTCAGGCTGATATCGCCGCAGGCGGTCAAGGTGCTCCTCTCGTACCGCCGTTTCACCAATGGTTTTTCGGGTCAACGGCCGATGACCGTGTCGTCGTTAATATTGGTGGCATCGCCAACATCACGATACTGGCAGCTGACGGGTCTGATGTTATCGGTTTCGACACTGGTCCCGGAAATGGGTTGATGGACGCATGGATAGGCGACTGCCTGGGTCAAGCATTTGATAGTGATGGCGAATGGGCTGCCCGCGGTTCCATTGTTGAAGGCCTTCTTCAGCAGTTTGTCGATGACTCATACTTCTCGAGGCCACCGCCGAAAAGTACCGGCTTCGAATACTTCAACAGGGAGTGGCTGCGGCGCTTCGACGTTGATCGCTACGACGCAGGCGACGTTCAGGCAAGCTTGTGTGAGCTCAGCGCACTGACAATTGCTAGTGCGATCAAAGCTCATGCCGCCGAGGCGCGAGAAGTTTTTGTTTGTGGCGGCGGAGTGCACAACGGCGAACTCATGCGCCGCTTACAGCGGAACCTGTCAGCCTTCACCGTTTCAAGTACCGAATCAGCGGGACTTGATCCTGACTGGATCGAGGCCGTCGCATTCGCTTGGCTGGCAATGCGGACAATGAATAACGAGTCCGGCAATCTCCCAAGTGTGACGGGAGCAAGCCGCAAAGTGGTACTGGGCGATATACACTCCCCCTGACCATGCATAACAAATACATTAATCGCGAGCTCAGCCTGCTTGAGTTCAACAAACGTGTGCTCGCGCAGGCGACGGATCCGGATGTGCCGCTGCTCGAGCGACTGCGATTCCTGTGCATCAGCTGCACAAACCTCGACGAGTTTTTCGAAATTCGCGTCGCCGGACTGAAGCAGCGCATGGAGATCGGCGCGTCTTCTCCCGGCCCGGACAATACACCCGCTCAAGAAGTCTTCGATGAGTTGTGCGGGGGAATATCGGGGCTGGTGCAGCAGCAGTACCGATTACTCAACGATGAGCTGTTTCCCCAGCTCGCGGGTGCCGGAGTCCGTTTTGTCCATAGCGACGATTGGACCGAAGAGCAACATGCCTGGCTAAAGCAGTACTTCGAAGAGCAGGTCGTACCCGTTTTGACGCCGCTGACCTTCGACCCTTCACGACCATTTCCGAAGGTTCTGAACAAGAGCCTGAACTTCATCGTCCGGTTACACGGTAAAGACGCTTTTGGTCGTCGTCGGCACCGCGGCATGGTTCAGGCACCGCGTTCTCTGCCTCGAGTCATCCCGCTTCCCGAAAACATCAGCAAGCCTGGCGAACACAGCTTTGTGTTCCTCTCGTCCATAATTCGCGTCCATGTGGACAGCCTTTTCCCGGGACTCGACGTTGATGGTTGTTATCAGTTCCGCGTCACTCGAAACAGCAACTTGTATGTTGATGACGAGGAAGTCAGCGATCTGGTCCGCGCTTTGGAGGGTCAGCTTGCGGCCAGTCGATACGGTGCTGCCGTTCGGATCGAAATCGGCCACGAATGCCCTGATGATCTTCGCGATTTTCTACTCAGTCACTTCGAGCTTAATGAAGAAGACACGTACATGGTCGACGGCCCTGTAAATCTCAACCGTCTGGTCATGGTGTGCGCTCTGGATGATCGGCCTGAACTGCTGTACACGCCCTTTACACAGGGGCTGCCCACAGAACTGCTTAGTGACGAAAATATCTTCTCCATTCTGGATGAGAAAAACGTGCTGCTGCATCACCCGTATCAATCCTTTGCGCCAGTTATCGATTTCATCGGTACTGCAGCGTCAGATCCCGATGTGCTTGCCATCAAACAGACGCTTTACCGCACAGGTGCTGGCTCACCGGTCGTCGATCATCTTGTCTCCGCCGCACGCTCGGGAAAAGAGGTGACGGTCGTCATCGAGCTGATGGCCCGATTTGACGAAGCGGCGAACATTGCGTTGGCTAATCGTTTGCAAGAAGCGGGTGCACACGTTGTCTACGGACTTGTCGGATTCAAGACTCACGCGAAAATGACGTTGGTCGTTCGGCGCAAGGAAGACAGGCTTGTTCGCTATATGCACCTTGGCACGGGCAACTACCACCACGCGACGGCATCGGTCTATACCGACTATGGTTATCTCAGCAGTAGCAAACGCCTCGGCGAAGACGTGCACAAGTTGTTTTTGCAATTGACGAG
>CAZMRZ010000002.1:7349-53628 GCA_964568835.1 uncultured Woeseiaceae bacterium
AACATACACGTCCGTTCAATCGTCGGACGCTTCCTCGAGCACTCACGAGTCTATTATTTTCTTAATGATGGCAAGGAAGAGTTTTATTGCTCGAGCGCAGACTTGATGGACCGCAATATGTTCCGTCGCAACGAGTCCTGCTTCGAGATACGCCAGAAGGCGATGAAAGAGCAAATTCGAACCGACCTTGAATTGTTTCTCGCGGACAACTGCCAGTCATGGGTCCTCAACGGCGATGGCAACTATGAACGGCTAACGCCGGGCGATGAGAAACGTATTTCCGCGCAGGAAACGTTTCTGAAAAAACTAGCCGGCCCGAAACTCGTTTAAAACAGAGTCGATCAGGGTGTCGATCAACTTAACCATCGAGAACGCCCCGCCCAGGTAGAGTTTGCCGGTCAATGCGAGAATGCAGACGCCGTGGATACCGCTCCACAGAGCGGTTGCCGTGTGATCAATCTCCTGTGTCGGACGACCGGGCGAAATTTCGCTGAGGTTATCGGCCACCATCTCGAACATCACATCCCGGCGCTCTTTCATTTGCACCGGCGTTGGTAAACCGCGCGGAGCCTGGTGCTCGAAAACCAGCCGCCAGCGATCCGGATGGTCGGTCGCGTACTTCACGTAGACCTCTGCCATTGTCTTGATGCGGACCTCCGGATTTCGCTTCTTGCGGGTCTGCTGCTGAATACGGCCCGCCATTTCATCGAGAGTTTGTGCATTGAGATGAATGATCAGGTCATCAAAATTCCGGAACACATGATACAAGGTACCCACGGTATAACCGATTTCTCCAGCCACTTTCCTGGCGGTAAGCGATTGATACCCTTCGGTTTCCACGTGTTTCGCCGCCGCCGAGATCGCCATCTCACGAATCTCGTCACGACTATGATCGCTGCGTCTGCCCATGCGTTATGTCCAATTGAGGAAGCGCTTACCTAAGCCAAACAATAACATTATTTGAACAACGTTCAATAACTCTGTATAAATTAAACACCGTTTAATAAAGCGGTTTTTCTTAAGCTATTAATTGAACATTGTTTAATTGGGAGTCAATCATGAAAACCAAGAGCTACCTAAGTCTGATCGTCGTCGTTCTGGCCCTGTTTGGTGTGGGCACAGCGGACGCTGCTGGCCTGCTGACACCGAAAGGACAGTCTGGCTCACTGGATATTCGCGATCACAAAGTGAAGGTGGTCGTTGAAGATGGCTATGTGATCACGGAAGTCGACCAGGTATTCGTTAATGTCGCTCCAGCGGATGTTGAAGCGATCTACAGTTTTCCTGTCCCCTCCCACGCAGCTGTGGCGGAGTTCACCTACTGGATAGACGGCAGTCCGGTAACCGGTGAAGTCCTGAAGCAACAGGAAGCTCGCGATCTCTATGAACAGGAAAAAGCGGCAGGCCGTGAAACGGCTCTAGCGGAGAAAGACGAGTACCGAACATTCGATATATCGGTTTACCCCGTGAAAGCGAATAGCGATGTTCGTGTGCGCCTTGTGTATGTGCAAAGTGCGAATACCGACACTGGGATCGGGCGCTACGTCTATCCCCTCGAAGAAGGCGGTGTGGATGAAGTGCGCAATTCCTTCTGGGATGTACAGAGTACGGTTACGGGCGACTTCAGCTTCGATCTCGAACTGAAATCGTCCTACCCTGTTGACGCACTTCGATTGCCAGAGCAACCGAACGCCGCTTTGACCCAGATCGATTCAGGGCATTGGACGGTAGGTCTGCATGCACTGGGATCATCACCTGTTGACGAGGAGTTCGCGGGCCAGATTTCTGCGCTCGAAGCGGGTGAGACACCGGCTCTGGCTACTTCGTCATCCGGCGTTGCCAACCTGAATAAAGATATCGTTGTCTATTGGCGGCATGCGCCGGATTTGCCTGGCACGGTCGATCTTGTAACCCACAAACCCGACGTCACCGGTCGCGGAACTTTCATGCTGACCTTCACGCCCGGAGACGACCTGCCAATAATCGAGAACGGTCGTGACTGGGTATTCGTTCTGGATACGTCCGGCTCCATGCAGGGAAAATTCGCGACCTTGGCCAATGGCGTACAACAGGCACTGGGGAAGCTGAATCCGAACGATCGTTTCCGCATCTTTACGTTTAGTAACTCCGCCAGCGAGTTAACCGGCGATTTCGTAATCGCCAGTCCGGAAAATGTTACGCACTACACCGATTTGGTCGGACGTTTGGCCGCCAATGGAGGAACGAATCTCTATGCCGGATTGCGCGCTGGGCTCGATGCATTGGACAGCGACAGAACCTCCGGTATCGCATTGGTAACAGACGGCGTTGCCAATGTGGGCGTTACCGAAAAGAAGGAGTTTCTGAATATGATGTCCAAATATGACGTACGTCTGTTTACGTTCATCATGGGCAACAGTGCGAACCGGCCTCTGCTCGAAGCAATGACGGAAGTCTCAAATGGTTTCGCGCTGGAAACCTCCAACAGCGACGATATCTCCGGGCAGTTGATTCAAGCGACGGCCAAAATCCGGCACGCGGCACTGCATGACGTGAAGCTGACCATTGACGGAGCCAAGGTTGCTGATCTGACGCCGGAGAAAATCGGCAGTCTCTACCACGGTGAGCAATTGCAGGTGTTGGGACATTATTGGGGTAGCCGGGAAGCGAAAGTCCGCTTGAGTGGAAAGGTCGCCGGCAAAGAGGTCGAGTACAAAACCTCATTTGCGATGCCAGTACAGTCCGATCTCAATCCTGAGCTGGAACGCATCTGGGCATACGCAACGATCGAGAATCTGCAGTCGAAAATGGACTACTTCGGTGCTGACGCCGATACGGAAGATGCCATCTCGGACCTCGCCGTTGAATACGGACTGGTTACGGATTACACGTCGATGATCGTTGTTCGTGACGAAGTATTTGCCGCGCAAGGCATCAAGCGAAACAATCGTGACCGCGTCGCGACCGAGCGAGCTGCACAACAGAGTCGCGCCCAGAAGGCTCCGCAGAATCGCCGTGTCGATCAGGCACAACCGATGTATCAGAAGAAGCGGCCGTCAACCGGCGGCGGTGGGTCTGGTGGCGGTGCAGCGGGTCTGCCGATGATCCTGACCCTGTTGGGGCTGCTGATGTTTAGACGGCGAAAACAAACCACAAGCTAGAGACCTGGCCCCCTGACGGGGGCCTTTTTATTGGGCCACTAACAACCGCCGCTATTCGAGATCCAACGTGTATCCGACCTCTTCCACATAGCTCCGTTCTCTTTCCAGATCGGCGATCGTCAACGGATTCTCCGCAAGCCAGTCGGCGTCGAAACCGACTGAGAAACCATCTTGCCTCGTCGAGAATCGTATTTTCGGTAACTCGACGGCGTTTCGACTGCGATTCAGAAGAACGGCCAGACGCAAGATCATCAGCAGGCGAAGCCCGGATTCCCGCCAGGGCCCAGGCAACGCTTCCAGACGCGAGGGATCTATCGCATGCCGCTGGCTACCGATCAAGGCCGCGAGGTATCGCTGTTCCGCTCGAGGAAATCCCGGCATATCGGCATTCTCTGCGATGTAGGCACCGTGACGCTGGTAGCCGTCGTGAGAGATATCGAGGCCTATTTCATGCAGGCGCGCCGCCCAGTCGAGGATTTTCTCTGCGAGCTCATTATCAAGACTCCACTTGGCAGCACACTGCGAAAGAACAGCGGCCGCGGTCTCCGCCACGCGATTCGCCTGGTCTTCGTCAACCTGAAAGCGCGCGAGCATTGCCTGCACGGTTCGCTCACGGGCATCTTCGTGTTGCAAGCGGCCAAGTAAATCGTAGAGCAGCCCTTCGCGAACGGCACCGTCTGAAATTCTTAGTTCTTTTATGCGCAGCGTATTCATTACTTCGGCAAGAATGGACAAGCCGCCGGGCCACACCTGCGCTCGCCGTTCCGACAGTCCCTTGAGTTTCAGGTCATTAACGGAGCCGAACTCAAGCACCTTTTCTATCAATGCTTCGATCGCGTCCAGCGTCAACGCGGTATCTATGAGGCCCAGAGATTGCGCCACGGCCTCCGTTGATAAAATAGTGCCCGATGTGCCGATGGCCTGAATGTCCTTTGCACCTCGAAAAAATGCTTTCACCGGACGAAGTTCCAGTCGGGCCGCCATGCGTGCTTTCTTGAAGCCCGCGCGCGTAATTTCGCCAGCGGGAAAAAAACGCTCGGTCATGGAAACACAACCCATATGCAGGCTTTCAAGTGCCTTGGGCATCGCGCCTCGGCCAAGTATCACCTCGGTACTACCGCCACCGATATCCACGACCAGTCGCAGCCCATCCGTCGGCGGCATACTATGGGTCACACCGGTATAGATCAGGCGCGCCTCTTCGATACCGGAGATAACTTCGATCGGATGCCCCAACAAGGCTTCTGCTTCGGCCATGAAGGTGCTGTCTTCACGAGCACGGCGAATAGTGCTGGTGCCGGCGGCTCGCACACTACCGGCCTGAACTTCGCGAAGGCGCTCGCCAAACCGCGAGAGGCAATCAAGTGCACGCTGCCGCGCAGCGTCCGAAAGATCGCCAGACGATGACAGTCCTTCGGCAAGCCGAACGGTTTCTTTGATTCTGTCGATGATCGCGAGCTGGCCGTGACGGAGCTCGCCGACAACCATATGAAAGCTGTTCGACCCAAGGTCGACGCCCGCGATTATCTCTGGCTGGCTGTTCTCAGACGGTGAAAGAGGATCCACAGCCACAGGTGGTTTGTGCATTCGGATTCCGAATAATGAACTGCGCTCCCTGCAGATCTTCCTTGTAATCGATCTCGGCGCCCATCAGGTACTGCACGCTCATCGGATCGATCAACAATGTCACGCCCTGATTTTCAACCTGGCTGTCACCGTCCTCGATACTCTCATCGAACGTGAAACCGTATTGAAATCCCGAACAACCACCGCCCGATATAAACACCCGTAACTTCAGATTCGGGTTGCTCTCTTCAGTGATCAATTCGCCCACTTTGTGCGCGGCGGCATCCGTGAAGACAACGCTGGGTGGTGGGGGTGCGCTTGTTACTGCTGTTTCCATAGTCTTTATTTACTCGCCGGACGCGGCTGCTTTCTCGTCCATTTGGTTAGTCTGCTCCAGAAGCGGTACCTGCCCTTCGGGCTGATGTACCAGTTTGCCGTTTATTTCGGCACCTTCTGCCATCTGGATCAGATTGTAATACACATTGCCTATGACGCGCGCGGTCGCACCAAGTTCAACGCGCTGGCTTGCGAACACATCGCCTTTCACAATGCCATTGAGGATGACATACGGAACAGTCACCCCACCGTCTACACTACCGATATCGCTGATGCTCAGCGCAGAATCTGTGTCTGGATCGGCGGAAACGTTACCGTTGACCGTGCCGTCGACATGGCAGCCACCGCGAAAATGCAGATCGCCGTTCAATTTGCTATTTGAGCCAACGAGTGTCTCGATGACTGCATGCCTGCTCTGTTTCTTGCCAAACATTTGGTTCTCCGTGCTGCCGCTGCGCGACATAAAGTGTCTAGCCCTGACTGTTAGCCCAGGCAAAGCTCTCTTCAATGCTGGATATCGATCGCGTCCTGGATCGTACCTCAACGGTTATGCGTTCCGGCGTAAAGCCATCCGGCAGCACAAGCTGTCGGTCGAAATCCTGAAAATAGCGAAACGAAAATGGCCAGGACTGATCGGCGTCCTCCGGGACTAACTGTGTGAAAGCGTAGCTCATCTCCGTGCCGTTCTGCTCGCCGACAAACCTCAAACTGACATCGCCGGAAACCTTGCGGTCGTGTTTCATCGCCTGGACCAAAACCAGCCGAACATTGAACTCGCGCTCGGACTTGCCTCTTGTGAATTTGAGGTCCTGGATACGAAGGCCGGAGTTTCCGTCTGAAGGCGATACGATGCCGCGGTAGAAACCGATTGCATCACGCTGCTCCTGGATCTTCGCCTGCAAGGTACCCAGACTGGCCTCGACTTCCTTATACGACTCCCGATCTACAGCCCGGTTCGTCTCCAGAATCGCGATTTCCTGTTTTAATTCAATAATATTATCTTCGAGCTGCATTATTCGATCTTCGAAGGCCTGACTGATATTGCCAGCTTCGATAATGTCATAACCGGCACTGATTCGGCCATATTCGAAAATCAGATAAGCGCTGACAACGATCAACGCGGCAACGATAACCCGAGTCATCCAGATTCTGCCCGTGCCGTGCTGCTGTAAAGGGGATTTAGTTGCCACTTAGACGCCGCGTCCTTTGCCCACAAAAGACATTATGTTACGCGGCTACCCCGGGTAACAGTAGTGAGCCAGATCACGAAATGTGAATAAATATTCAACCGGCACCACTATCAGACGATGCGATGTCCCTGGCGAAGACGCTGCGCCAGCGCTTTGGCCACCAGCGAGGCTGAGACGGCAAACCGTCTGGATGTACGCATGGGCCAAGTTCATACAGGGCGCGCGCATAGACGCGACGCTTGAAATAGATCACTTCATTGACGGGGCGCCAGAAATCGACCCAGCGGATACGGTCAAATTCGGGCTTGTCGCATCGGTCGAATCGCACAGCATCGTCGTCAGATTTGAGGCGCAGCATGAACCAACGCTGCTTCTGGCCGATACACAGGGGTTTACTGTGTTTGCGGATGAATTTGTCCGGCAGTTTGTATCGCAGCCAGTCACCCGTGACATCAAGCACTTCGACGTCGGCCTCAACAAGACCAACCTCTTCGTGCAGCTCACGAAACATTGCTTCGACGGGCTCTTCGCCTTCGATCATCCCACCTTGCGGAAACTGCCAGCCTTTGGCGCCGACCCGACCTCCAAGCATCAGCTTGTTATCGGAATTCACAAGGATGATACCGACGTTAGCGCGAAACCCTTCGGTGTCTATCCAATCGTTGCCCATAGCAACCGTACTAAAACTCTAACTGAGGATTACTTTACACTATCCATCGCCAGCCGCATCAGGAGATTTTTTTGCCAGGAGACATGAGATGAACGCCGCAAGGAACGGAGCGCTTTTTGCGGGTCTGTTATTGCTCGCGGTTGCCGCGTTTATCGCAGCGCTGGCATCGGGCAGTGCGGATGTGAGTTTCAGCGAATCCATTGCCGCGCTGCGCGGTGCCGGTCCGGAACCTATCGAGTCTCTGGTCCTGGACTTGCGTCTGCCGCGCGCAATGACGGCATTCGCCGTCGGTGGATTACTCGCCGTTGCCGGCGTACTCATGCAGGTACTGCTCCGCAACCCGTTGGCGGACCCGTACATATTGGGGAGCTCAGGTGGCGCTGCAGTCGCTGCCCTGTTGGCGATGATGTTGGGCATGGGCAGTCTGATCATCGACCTGTCCGCATTCGGCGGCGCGATGGCGGCGACATTACTGGTGTTCGCCATCGCTCACGGCAGTGGAAGCTGGACGCCTGCACGATTGCTGCTGACGGGTGTCGTACTCGCCGCCGGTTTCAGCGCAGCGACGACACTCTTACTCGCCCTGTCACCCGACCAAAATCTCCGCGGAATGTTATTTTGGCTTATGGGTGACTTGAGTTTCGCCTTCGACCCCGACCGTTGTCTCTGGCTGCTGGCAATTCTGGTCGTCGCCGGCACGGCTTCCGCGAGACACCTGAATGTTCTTTCGCGGGGCGAACTGCAGGCGGCAATCGTCGGGCTGCCGGTCAAGGGATTCCGGTATTTGATTTTTTCAGCCGCCGCGCTCGCAACCGCCTTGTCGGTCACCACGGTTGGCGTAATCGGTTTCATCGGGCTGGTCGTTCCGCATCTCATCCGGATCGTCGCAGGTAGCGATCACCGAATCGTGTTGCCTGCGTCGGCGCTTGCGGGCGGCACCCTGCTCGTTATCGCCGACACGCTGGCGCGGACATTGATGGCGCCGCGACAATTGCCGGTCGGAGCCCTGACCGCCGCAATTGGAGTGCCATTATTCCTGATTCTGATGAGTCGCAGCCGGCGGCATCGCTACCAATAAGCCCGGCCAATTCTTCTTAGCGGTAGCCCGCACGTTCGGCGAGCAAGCGTGCGTCTTCATCGCGCCAGCCAGCGTTGCCGATCGGCTGATGTTTCTTGAAATCGCCTTGCAAGCGAACGCGCTGATTCAGCATCCAGTCGACGAGTCGTTGTGCAGAGTCGGGCTGCTGCGCGTGCCGAGCTACGCCTATACCGTCAATGTCAAAATATCGCTCTTCGGCAAGAAAGTTCGTGATTCCACCCGCGTCCGGAAACAACGAAGCGATTCCGTAGTCACAAGTTCCATCACGAATCGCATCGAGCAATTCTGCTTCACTGGGGAACGGCGATGCGGCGAGATTGCGCTTCCAGCCACGCACCAATCGTTCCGTTTCTTTCAGTCCCCGGTCGCCGATGAGCATCGCCAACAAGGATCGATTTACGTGCAATTTTGACGATGACAGGCATATTCGTCCATGCAGTTCAGGCGATGCCAGCTGGTCGTAGCTTGCGACCAGCGGTTTAATTGGTTCGCTGCGCGTGGCGATCGCGTGAAATCGAACGTCAATCGCGGCCCACAGACCTTCTTGATCGTTCAACAGTGGATCGGCAGCGTCGAACGCAGCAGATTGAATGGGCCGCAAAGCACCCTCGTCACCTGCACGCCAGATATCCGCGACGTTGTTGGTCATGAGCACATCAGCCGTTGGGGAACCGCTGTTATTAATGACCAGATCCACGTTTTTACTGCTCTTGCTAAAAACCAGTGTCACGCCTATGCGCGTGTCATCGGTGAACTCGGCAAGCTTCGCCGCGAAGCCTTCCTCACTGTCACCAACCGCATAGACGACAATGGGAGCCGGCACCGGACCCGAGTCGCAACTCGACAGGAACAGAGCGGAACATAGAGCTATTAAGGCAAATCGCACTATGCCGCCTCGACGATAACCCGATCGCGGCCGGCGGACTTGGCCGCATACAGCGCGACGTCGGCGCGCGCGACCAGAGAATCACCGATCGGCTTCAGGTCATTGTCACCGGGTTTCGGGTGAACCTCAGAAATGCCGATAGAGACGGTGATCGTTACAGTCTCCGCACTGGGCAAGTCGATCGGGGTTGCCGATATGGCCTTGCGAACGCGTTCGGCGAGCAGTTTCGCCGACGAAACGTCTGTGTTTGGCAGCAATACAAGGAATTCTTCGCCACCGTAACGAGCGGCCACGTCGCTGGCACGAACTTGCGACTCGATACGCTGCGCCACTTCGCGTAAGACTACGTCGCCCGCGGCGTGTCCCCAGGTATCGTTCACACGTTTGAAATGATCGACGTCCAATATCAGGCAAACAATACCGGACTGGTCGCGCCGCGCTCGTGCCAACTCTTCTCCCAGTCGCACGTTGAGGTAGCGACGGTTGTTCCAACCGGTTAGCACATCCGTAAATCCGCTCCGTAACAAGCGTGCACGGTTAATGGCATTTTCAACACAAAAAGAAGCGATGACTCCGAGGTGTGCCATGAAATCACTCGCGTGGTCTCGAGTGAACCGCAAGGCATCGCCGCTGCACAGATTGATGCTGCCGATCAAATTGTGGCGATGTTTCAGTGGAATCATCGCGATACTTTTCAAACCATCGGCATTCGGGCAGATCATCTGATGGTCGCAAGCTGCGAAGGAGCCCAACCAGGGCTGGTGCAGGCCGATGTACTGTGGCGCCAGACCGGCAAGCGACTCGACCATCAACAGATGGCTGAAGTTTTCGACCGGCGTGCCATTCGCCATCAACAAATGTCGAATATCGTGATCCGGATCGCACAACACGACGCTGACATATTCAAGACCGTAGCTAACTCTCAAGCCATCGATCAAAACACCGAGCAGGGCATCGAGATCTTCTGCCTGCAAAAGCAGCAACTCACGCTGTTGCGTGCGCTGCATCTTCTCGTCGTTTCGAGCAACCTCGTCGGTTAACTCGTCCAGACGACGACGTGCAGCTTCGAGCTGCGCTGACAGCTCCTCTGCAGAGGGTCTCTCTTTTGATGGCATGAGCAGCCTCTCCCTAGCGTCTCACCGACTGTTGATACTATCCCCGAAGTGCCAGGTAGTCGCGGCCCTTTTGCATAAGCTCCACGAATGCCTCTTCATCGCCGCCCGCGACTGTCTCGCGTATTCTCCCTGCGGCTTCGCACAATGCATCGAGCGGTCCCAGCCCGAACTTGTTCAAATTCTGAATTTCAAAATACAGATGCGGGTTATCCTGTGCAACAGCTGCCGACACCAGCAACTGAGAATCGAACGTCGTTGACGACAGCTGCGCGAGCTTCGGCGCTGCCTCGCCGCTCTCTGCCAGCGCGGTAAAGAACGCAATGTTCAACGCATGCGACAAACCCAGCACATAAGCAATCAGGCGATCATGGTCCTCGAGCCCCATGTCCAGTTGCTCAACCATCGTGGACGCAAACAGCTCCTTTGCAGCTGCCGTCGCTTCCGGATCCCCGGCATCGCAGAAAATCAGGTGACGACCGGAAAGCAATCGCGTGTCAGGCCCGTACATCGGGTGAAGTGATGTGACGCGGCAACCCACCGACTGCAGCTCCTTCAAACCGTCCATCAGTGGGGACTTTAGCGACCCAATATCGAATATCAGGCCCTTGGGTTTCAGCACTGCGAGTTGCGCAAGAATTCGGCCCGAAACAGCCAGCGGCGCGGCAACGACAATAACGTCGAAATCAACGCCCGCATCCGTCCAGGTAGTGAACGCAGCCGGTCCGTTTTCAACCGTCGGGTCCGCGACAATCGTTGTGTAGCCTTGTGATGTGAAAAAGTCGGCGAACCAACGTCCCATCTTGCCCGCACCACCTATGACGAGTGCACGGCGACCATCGCCCTTGCCTTCGGCGACGACCCGGTCGCGCTCCTGGCTTTCGAGCGACGTTCGTATCAGCATTTCCAGAAGGTTCTCGACCAGATCCGGATCAACGCCCATTTCAGCGGCCTGCTTGCGACCCATATCGAGCACATCTTTCTCGCGCGCGTAGTCTCGAGTGCCCGTGCCGGAAGTCAGCTTGTTCTTTCCGATGTCGGCAACAATTCGTTGACGCTCGGCGATCATCTCAACCAGGCGTCGGTCAACAGCCGACAGATTTTTGCGAAGTTCGTCGAGGTTCATTTTGTTTGATACGTCGTGGGTCGTTCGCAACCCTTTTACAGCAGTGGCGCGCGCAGTGAAAGCCGGCCCGATCAATTTCGGGCCGGCTTATTTGGAACTGCCTATTGGTTACTGTTGTTAGTAACTGTAGTGGCGACGGTAAGACAGCTCCCAACGGTAGATTTCGAACAGCTGGTGCCAGGACAACCAATGGTCTCGTCGCAGACGACTGTGCTCAAACCAGCGCCGAAACGATCGGTCTCGTTTCAGCCATTTCGGCATCTTCCTCGCGCGCTCATACTTCGACCGTTTGTAGTCGCGTTGATAGCCTTCTCGGCGGTAGGCGTTTCGGCCACGCGACTCATGACGATAGCTATCGGAATACTCGTGCCTCGGCGAGCTGTGATGACGATCCCTCTGATCGTGGGCTGCAGCCTCGGGAGCATCCAAAAGCAACAGACCACAGGCGATCACTGCTGAGATAAGTACTTTGTTCATATTTCACCTCCGGTTTGTCGGGTTACGCTTGCACAATAGGCCGGGACGCATGAACTCCTACTGAATACAAGTTGTTGTTTTCCTTAATTTAATGAACACAGGATGAACAACTATCACAATCATGAGAACATGCAATCGTGAGAACATTCCGTTCTCAAATCGCTCCGGATACCACAGGGATAAAGATCAATGAAGACACGCGCCGCGGTCGCCTTTGAAGCAGGCAAACCACTTGAAATCGAAATGTTGGATCTGGAAGGACCAAAAGCCGGCGAGGTTTTGATTCGAAATGTGGCCAGCGGCGTCTGTCATACCGATGCGTTTACCTTGTCCGGAGAGGACCCTGAAGGCATCTTCCCGTCCGTTCTCGGCCATGAAGGTGGTGCCATTGTCGAGGAGATCGGCGAAGGCGTGACGTCGGTTGCCGTTGGAGACCACGTTATTCCGCTATACACGCCGGAATGCGGTGTGTGCGATTTCTGCACATCAGGCAAGACCAATCTGTGTCAGGCGATTCGCGTAACGCAGGGTCAGGGACTGATGCCGGACGGCACGTCGCGCTTCTCGCTCAACGGCAAGCCGATATTCCACTACATGGGCACATCGACATTCAGTGAATACACCGTGCTGCCAGAAATCGCCGTCGCAAAAGTCAGCAAGGAAGCGCCACTGGAAAAAGTTTGCCTGCTCGGATGCGGCATCACTACCGGTATCGGTGCTGTATTAAATACGGCCAATGTTCAGGCTGGCGATACCGTTGCCGTTTTCGGACTGGGCGGCGTCGGCCTCAGCGCTATTCAGGGCGCGATGATCGCGAAAGCAGGTCGTATCGTCGCCGTTGACATTAACGAAGACAAGTTCGAACTCGCGAAACAGTTTGGCGCGACGGATTGCATAAACCCGAAGAATTACGACAATCCCATTCAGGATGTCATCGTTGAACTCACGGGCGGCGGCGTCGACTTCTCCTTTGAATGTGTCGGCAATACCGATCTGATGCGCTCGGCCCTCGAATGCTGCCACAAAGGCTGGGGGGAATCGGTCATCGTGGGCGTTGCCGGTGCGGGTAAGGAAATTTCTACCCGTCCGTTCCAGTTAGTGACGGGGCGAGTCTGGCGAGGTACTGCGTTCGGCGGCTGTAAAGGGCGCTCCCAACTGCCGGGCATGGTCGATCAATACATGGACGGTGATATCAAGATCGATGAATTCATCACCTATACGATGCCGCTTGAAGACATCAACAGAGCTTTTGACCTTATGCATGAAGGCAAGAGCATTCGTTCGGTCATCCATTTCTAGCAACAGATTGTAGTGACCAATGTTGCAGTAGCTACTTCCTCCCAGCTAGCCGCCGATGCGGCGCGCGAGGTCGCGGCTGCCGGTGGTAATGCGGTCGACTGTGCACTGGCCGCAGCCCTCCTGACAATGAACACCGAGCCGGGCGTATGTGCGCTGGCGGGCAGTTCATTCATCACCGTCTGGCAGGAGGGCAGTGATCCCGTAACGATCGATGGCAATGTCGCCGTGCCGGGTGCCGGCCTCACGGACGAAGAACGGGGCCACGGCGCCGTCGAAGTTTCGATAAGCTATGGCGGCGGAATCGAGACGCTTGTCGGCCCGGGATCTGTTTCAATTCCCGGTTCGCTGGCCGCCATTGAGCACGCCTGGAAACGCTACGGTGCGGCGAGTTGGGAAACGATTTTCGCACCATCTATTCGTGCAACTCGAGAAGGCTTCCCGCTGCCGGCCGCTTGCCACTACTACCTCGGCTACTCAGGCGAAAGCATATTCGGCCGCAGCGACGACGGGCGAGAAGCCCTGCACCACGACGATGGGTCGTTGCGCGATGCGGGAAGCACCATCGTCATACCGCATCTTAGCGATACGCTTGAGGCTATTTCACACGAAGGCGCAGATCTCTTTTATAAAGGCGAACTTGCCGCCGCGATTGCGAACCACTGTCGTGACGGCGGAGGGATGCTCACGCGTGAAGACCTCTCGACCTACGAGGCTATTGAGAGACAATCCCTCGTGGCTGAGATTGGCGGATGGTCAATCGCCACCAACCCGGCGCCCGCCATCGGCGGTGCTGTACTGACCGCAATGCTGCTGGCTTGCTCCGAGCTTGATGAAAAGGAATGGAATCGTGAAACCCTCCTTCAACTTATCGAGTCGCAGCGCGCTTGCCTTGATTTTCGACAGCGAAACCTGGATCTGGCCGATGATGTCGGCGCTGAGGCGGCAAGGCTCATAGAGTCGGCTCGTAGCGGCCGATTGCTGAGCCGCTGGACATCGGCTTCAACCGTGCATACGTCCGTCGTCGACAGCGCTGGCACAGGTTGCGCGATAACTGCATCGTCCGGCTACGGTTCTGGTGAGATGCCAGTCGGTACCGGCTTATGGTTGAACAATTGTCTTGGCGAGATCGAGCTGAATCGCCGCGGCCTTGATGCAGGGCCTATCGGTTCGCGCTTGCCATCCAACATGGCTCCCAGTGTCGCTCGGCGAGACGGGTCTGTGCTGGCCGTCGGGTCGCCCGGCGCCGACCGAATCACAACCGCACTGCAACAGTTCCTTATCAATTACCTTTTATTCGAGATGCCGCTGCGCGACGCGATCGCGCATCCGCGCGTACACGTCGATACCAGCGGCGAGTCCCCACGCTTAATGGCTGAGCCAGGGCTTGATCTTCCCGATACGGACCTTCCCGTTACTGTATTTACGAAACTGGTCATGTATTTCGGTGGCGTTGGCGCAGCGGTATTCGATAGTGATAGCGGGCTGGCATCATCTGCCGATCCCCGACGTGAAGGTGGCACGTGTATTTACGAACGCTAGTCCTGCTGATACTGGCTTTCTCGCTTGCTGCCGCAGCACAGGCTCAGGTCACAATGACGAGAGGCGCCAGACTTGCTGTCGCCGCAACAGCGGATGGCCGCGTCGCATTCGATTTGCGGGGCGATCTCTGGGTGGTGCCAATCGGGGGCGGTGAAGCGCGGCAACTCACACAGGACCTGAAGTCCGCGCAACGACCGCGTTGGTCACCGAACGGCGAGCGCCTTGTGTATTCAGCCGTTGCCGATCGTCGACGGGGTATCTGGATTTACGATTTTGCCAGCGGTGAGACCCACAATCTCAGTACGTATTCGAATCTCGATCTATATCCCTCATGGCACCCGAATGGGGACCGGATTTCGTTCTCGTCTGACGCGAACGGCAATGGGTTTGATCTGTGGGAAATCGACGTCGCAACCGGGTTGCGATGGCGCCTCAGCAACCGGCCGGGTGATGAAACAGAGGCTGCCTGGTCTTCGGATGGCCGCGATCTGGTCTACGTTTACTATCACGAGAATCGCTGGTCGCTTATTTTGAGGCGCCACGCTCAACCCGAAGAAGTATTGTTCACGTCGAATGACAAAATTGCCGCCCCCACTTTCAGGCCCGACGGAAGCTTGATTACCTTTTTTCGGACCGGCACGGCTCGTACATCACTCGAGATGATCATTCTGTCTCGCCCGCGCCTGATCCGTACCTACGAAAAGAAAGAACAGTTTGTGACGACGCCGGTCAGCTGGCTCGATCGACACCGAATGGTCTACTCCGCAAACGGTCAAATACGACAGCGGCTTTTCAATTCATGGAAATCGAGCCCACTGGCGTTTCGAGCGACTATTCAAGCAAAAGTCCAGAACACCGTTCGACGCGAGCGACCCACTCTCAGCTGGCCCGACGAACCTAAGGGACGTTTGGTCATTCACGCTTCGCGGCTGTTTGATGGCCTCATTGCTGAATATCAATCGAACAAGGACATCCTGATTCAGGGTGGACGAATCATCGCTATCGAAGATCACCAGGACAGAAGCGGAAGCATCGTGATTGATATGGGCGATCTGACAATAGTCCCGGGTCTTATCGATGCCGACGCCCGATTGCCCGGGCAATTCGGCGCAAGTCACGGCCCCGATCTTCTGACAATGGGTGTTACGACAATCGTTGGTAGTCACGCGAATGCGGATCGCCTGAATGTGCTGTGGGCCGGGAAACAGGTGCCGGGACCAAGAATGCTGAATGCCGAGCAGTGGGGCACCGGACCGGTCACCAGGCCCGAACTGGATGTGACCGCGGCGGTCGCGACCAGTCGCTCCACGGGCCGCCCGACTGGCGAGGCCTTACCCACGCAATTTCGCGCGATGAAGGTCGCGGGCCTCTCGCCGCTGCAAACGCTGCGCGGCATGGGCGTCAATGCCGCCGGCGCTTTATTGGCCGACCCGTATATTGGCCGTATCGCGGCCGGCGCTGCCGCCGATCTCGTTTTTGTCGACGGCGACCCGTTGACGGAAATTAATGACGTGCTAAATGTGGTCGCTGTGGTCCGAAACGGACGCTTTTACAGTGTCTCGGGACTCATCGATCGCGCGAAGAGCGCGGAAAGTGTCGAATAATTTAACAAAAAGCGGCGAGAAAGATCGAAATTTTCCTCGTCCCGATCGATTGAACATAATCAGACCACAGCAAAAGCTGCACACTTGAGTTTCCCAAACGAGAAATACTTACTTTTTCTATATTTATCAAATAACTACCGAAATACACTCACTTTCTGCATGAAATGCTGACTCTCAGAAACGTCGGCTTTCTTTACAAAATATGGGATTCTCGTCACCCTGCCGGGATTGAGCGATCGCTAAATCATTGAATTCGCGACCCGTCCAAACATGTTGGCACAGCTCTTGCTTTTAATACTCTGCCCAAGCGAAGCGTAACTGCGCTTGATAACAAGAACGGACAGAAACGGGATTTAGACGCCAGAAGAAAAATAACTATAAAAATAATAAGATCCAGATCCAATAACAATAAGAAACACTCTGCATCCGGTTATCGAATACGCAGTTACCTCTTTTGAAAAAAAGAGAAATCCAGCCCCACCGCTAACACCGTGGGGCTTTTTCTTGGGCGGCACTTTGCCGTTTGACGTTAGTCAGAATAGGATCAGCACAGTTAGGGAGGAGAAACTATGAACACAATGAGAATCTTCGGCGGACTGATCTCAGTTCTTGCCATTGCATCTGTTGCCGGCTGTGGACAAGACGTCGCCAAGCCTGCCGCTATGGAAACTGAGCCTGCTGTTGCAGGAGCCGTCGCGCCGGCGGTATCGGCCTACGAGGCTGCTCTGGACAATGCGCTACGCCCGGATGCCGATCGAACGCGTGACGCCGATCGCAATCCGGGAGAGGTACTGGAATTCATTGGTATTGAGCCCGGTATGGCAGTGCTTGATATGTTTTCCGGCGGCGGCTGGTACGCAGAGGTCATTGCGCACGTCGTCGGCGAGTCCGGCAGAGTGATTGCTCATTCGAACGTGGCCTACAAGGGATTCGTCGGCGACGCTTTGGAAGAACGTTTCGCAACGGGACGCGTCCCTCAGGCGGAAATCCTGATGGCCGAAAATAATCATCTGGAGCTGGAGGCGGATTCGCTCGATGCCATCATGCTCGTGCAGTCATTTCACGATCTGTATCACGTCGACGTTGAGGGCGGGTGGGAACTCATGGACGCACCCGCTTTTCTGGCTGAGTTAATGAAAGGCTTAAAGCCCGGTGGTGTTGTCGCTGTTATCGACCACACCGCGGCCGATGGCGCTCCGCCGGAAACGGGCGACTCACTGCATCGAATCGACCCGGCTCTCGTCATCGCTAACATGGAAGCCGCTGGTTTTATGTTGGACGGTCAAAGCGACATCCTGCGAAATCCGGATGATGATGTCAGTCAGATTGTCTTTGCCCCAAATATTCGCGGCAAGACCGACCGATTTATCCTGCGGTTCAAAAAACCCGAGTAAGCTCAGAATACTGGTAATGAGAAGCAGCGCATGGTGCTGCGTTGCGCTCTCCAGCAAACTACGGGTGTCCCTGGGTCACCCGTAGTTTGATCGATGTTCAAAGCGATTCGCGTTTCCATATTGTTAATTATCCTGATCTTTGTCGGCGTCAGCTCGTTGCTGACGCAAACAAGAAGCACGGATTGGAATAACAGCCTGTGGATCAAGGTCTATCCCATCAATGCCGATGGGAGTGCCGAAGCGACCCAGTACATCGCAGGTCTGGCATCGTCCGATTTCGAAGGCATTGAAAACTTTCTGCAGCGCGAGACAGAGCGCTACTCGAAGAACATCAATCGACCGGTTCGCATCGAGCTTGGCAGCGAAGTCAATGAGCAGCCGCCGGAACTCGACAATGAACCCAACGCTATGTCCGTGCTGCTGTGGTCGCTGAAAATGCGCTGGTGGGCTGGCAGCGCGACAGACGCTCAGGATCGAATCGATCCGGACGTACGTATCTTCGTTCGTTACCACGAACCCGATATTGATGTGAGGCTCGAGAATTCAGTGGGCCTGCAAAAAGGCATGGTCGGCATTGTGAACGGCTATGCAAGCCGCCGACATCGCGGCGCGAACAACGTCATCATTGCACACGAATTTCTGCACACACTGGGCGCTACTGACAAGTACAGAGCCTCAGACGGCCAGCCGATCGGTCCCGATGGTCTCGGCGAACCCGATCGACAACCGCTCTTCCCACAACGCTTTGCCGAAATAATGGGCGGGCGAATCGCACTGGCCGAAGATGATGCGGTAATTCCGAAAAGCCTCAAGTACGCCGTTATTGGCACACTGACAGCCAGCGAGATAAATCTGGCCGAGTAAGCTACGCTCTCGATATGCACGAGGACGCGGCAGCCATTTTTTCCTGTACCAACCTCACCGTCAATGTCGTCGGGCGAACGCTGGTGGACGCGTTAAACATCGACGTCTCACGTGGCGAATTACTCGCGGTGCTAGGACAAAATGGTTCGGGAAAATCACTCACGCTGCACACGTTTGCCGGCCTTCGACAGGCGAGCGCAGGAGTCATCACGATGCTCGGTGCGAACGTTCATGACAGCAAACGTCAGGATCTGGCCAAGCATCTCGCGTTGTTACCACAACACGTCGACGACATATTTCCTGCGACCGTCATCGACACGGCGCTAATCGGACGGCACCCGCACATTGGTCGCCTGAACTGGGAGTCGACAGAAGATCTGCAGCTTGCGACCGCAGCGCTATCGATGGTCGATCTGGAAGAGCTCACTTCTCGTGATGTGTTGACACTGTCCGGCGGCGAACGTCGACGCCTCGCCATTGCACAGGTTCTAACTCAGGCTCCAGACTTGTATCTCCTCGATGAGCCAACAAACCATCTGGACCCGCAGCATCAACTGGACGCCTTGCGCTTGTTCAGGGAGAAGGCTGACGGCGGTGCGGCGGTCATTGCGAGCCTGCACGACGTAAATCTTGCCGTTCGCTTCGCGGACCGCTGCCTGTTGTTGTACGGAGATGGCCGCTGGGATCTCGGCAAGTCGTCGGAAATTCTCGACGTGGATCGCCTCAGCGAGCTCTATTCAACGCCAATCGAGGCCGTGACTTGGCGAAATCGCAAATTGTTTGTCGCCTCAGGTGACGTGGCCCTTTAACTGGCTAAGGTACTTTTCGTGCAAAGACGGATTTGCCGCCAGTACCGAGCGGATTTCAAGATCCGGTTTCTCGCCGTTCAGATTGGTGAATACGCCGCCCGCCTCGGTAACAATGACAAACAACGCGGCTATATCGAGAATATTCACGTCCGACTCGATGACTGCATCGATCTTGCCGGCGGCGAGCAAATGGTAGTGATAGAAATCGCCATAGCCACGAATGCGATCCGCGCTCTTGACGATATCACCGAGTGCTGCCCAGCCCGCACTGTCTGCCAGTGATTTGAGGTTGCCTGTTGAAACAGCGGCTCGATCAGGATCGTAGATACTGCTGACGCTCACCCGTTGCCCGTTCAACCAGGCGCCCTGTCCTTTCTCGGCCCAGGCGATTTCACCCATCATCGTGCCGCTGGAGACACCGAGGATCAGCTCACCGTTATGCATCAGAGCAATTTGCGTGGAGAAGAACGGGTATTGCCGCACAAATCCCTTGGTGCCGTCGATCGGGTCAACGAGCCAGAGAAACTCCGCATCCGCCTGAGTTTGACCGGTCTCCTCGCCGTAGAATCCGTGCTCTGGAAACGCGCTGAGAATAATGTCGCGAATCGCTTCCTCACACTCAACATCAGCCTGCGTCACTGGCGTCATATCGGCTTTGGTCGTCACCGTAAAGTTGCCCGCGTAATAAGCGCGACTGATCCCAGCGGCCTTGTCGGCAGCCGCCAGCGCCACCTTCAGGAAATCTGATGCGTTTTCGACGTTAAAACTTTCCACCTGCGTTCGATCCTGATGTTGGTAACCCACGGCGCAACTATGGCTGCTGTAGAGGCGAGAAACAAGCGACCCTTCTTGACAGTTAGGGGGTGCCTACCTATCGTCTCCGCATGGGAAATCGACTGAGCAAAATATACACACGTACCGGCGACGACGGTACGACGGGACTGGGTGACGGTAGTCGGGTGGCGAAGGACTCAATACGCGTTGAAGCCTACGGGACTGTCGACGAAGCAAATTCGGCAATCGGGATGATTCTGGCCGTCGACGCGATACCGGACGATGTCCGGAAATGCCTCACCGAAGCGCAACACGATCTGTTCGAGCTCGGCGGAGAACTTTGTATTCCCGGTCACAGCGCGGTTAAACAGGCGTTTATCGATCGCCTCGAAACCGATCTCGATGGCTTCAATGATGATTTGCCCATGCTCAAGGAGTTTATTCTTCCGGGTGGCGGCCCAGCCGCCGCCGCGTGCCATCTCGCGCGAACCATTGTCCGTCGCGCGGAACGCCGCGTCGGGACGCTGGCCGGCGTTGAGGATATCCGGCCTGAGGCCGGAAAATACCTCAATCGCTTGTCCGATCTCTTGTTCGTGATCGCGCGAGTCCTGGCGCGATCAGAATCAGGAAAAGAAGTTCTCTGGAAGCGAGAGCGCTAGCGCGGAATCATTCGGCGCAATCAACTTATGCGAACGTCATGTTTGCTGCCCCGAGGCACGATTGATTCGCGCCTGTTGCAGAGCGATACACATTGCTCTTCCCGCGACAATGACACGTGTAGTTGCTCGACCTATCTCGTCGGCCGGCAGCAGGAAATGATTACCGATGCGATTCGCCGCCATATCAGGCCAGCGCTCCCATTCGGCGAACGCGTCGTCTCCCGCATCGGTGCTCGCCAGCATGACCTCGGGATTGCGGTCGACCACGGCCTCTACATCAACCGTCGGCGCCAGATTGCTGAGGTCCTTGAAAATATTATCGCCACCGCAAATCGAAATTAATTCACTGATGTAGTGCTCGTTATTGACCGTATAAAGCGGCCTGGCAGCGACCTGATAGAAGACACGGATAGGCTCCACGCTCGCAAAATCATCACGCAATGACTGCAGGTCCTGGCGGTAGGCAGCCGCCGCCTGTTGCGCTTCCTGCAAATGCCCTGTGCGCTCGCCGACCTCCAGGAGTGCGATGGCGACATCGTCGAGATCACGTGTTCGAATCCGCGCGACGTTGTATCCCAGGGACCGCAACTCCTCCGCGACGTGTGCCGGCGTACCGCTTTCCCAAATCAAAATGAGATCAGGGTCAGCGAGTGCCAGTTGCTCCTGGTCAACGGTAAATGCATCACCGATAACCGGGAGAGTGAGAACTTCTCGCGGAAAATCCGACCAGGCACTCACGCCAACCAATTGCTCACCCGCTCCTACTGTGTACACGAGCTCGGTAAGGTTGGGGGCGAGGGACACGATGCGCTCGGCAGGCCCGGATGTGGCAGGAGCGACTGGTTCTTTCGAGCAGGCAAAAACGACGACGAATGTCGCCACCAGTGCCAGCCCTGTTCTCACCGCGTCAGGCCGTACAAGGTCATGGCAGCGATGACGACAGCCCAGATCAATAGCAGGCGGAACACAAGCTTGTTCGCCGCCATCGCACCACGAATGCCGCGCTCTGTCGGCGATTCATCAGGACGGTCCTGAAGTGCCAGTGCCGCTACCCCGACTCGAGCAAGCAAGTGTTCGCTGTGCTCCGACAGTGTCGCCTCGCGTTCTTCGGCGGGTGCTCGCAACGCCGCGATCGCTTCGTCAGCATGCCCCGCCGCCGCATAACCGATCGCCGTCAAACGCGCCGGCACCCAGGCCAACAATCCGTGCACCAGTTCGGCCGCGTTTTGAATTCGTTCCGCCGCGCCGCCGGATTCTTCGGCTCGCGCTGCAGTGAAAACGGCGCGCCGCCGGATCAGGTCGGTTACGCGATAGGTCCATGCGGCCAGAGGTCCGATCGTGCCAAGAACAGCACCCAGAACGACAAACCAGAATACGACGGCAAACAGTCGGTTGTTCGCCTGCACGCAAACGGCCTCTTCGACCCTCGCAATTCGCTCGCGTTCATCGTCCGGCACATCGCCTTCGATGATCGCCTTGGCCGCAATCTGTATCTGTTCTTCGTCTTCCGCCTGCAACGCCTTGCAGTACTCGCCGACTTCCTCGCCGATGTCCTTGGGGCCGATCGAGAACAGCAATACGACGATGGCGAGAATCAGATACGTGAAGCCCTGCAACGTATCGCCCAAGGTGTACATGATCGCGAAAACCGGAAGCACCAAGAGCACGACCAAAATAATGACAGGTATTAACGCCGGCCAATCACCGAGGCGTTCAGCTTGTCGGAAGCCGGCATCGATAATCCGGTCGAGCCAGCGCATGCGCCGCCAGTGAAACAACTGCGTAGCGAGCCGTTCGATGGCCAGGCCGATGAGTAAAGCGATCAGGTGCATGAGTCTGTCTTCTCGATTGTTTCCCCAAGTGCATCATACAAGCGCAGCCAGTCGAAAGCAGGGCCTGGATCGCTCTTGCGGCCGGGAGCGATGTCACAGTGACCCGCAATTTCCCGCGGCGTGATGTCCGGATAGGCTGTGCTTATAGCTTTCAAAACGTCGGGCAGCACCGCGTATTGGCGATCATCGTAAGGCGTTTCATCCTCACCTTCCAACTCAATTCCTATGGAAAAATCATTACATCGCGCACGCTCGCGAAACCGGGAGTCCCCGGCATGCCAGGCACGCTCCGTGAACGGTACAAACTGAACAAGCTCACCGTCACGCCGAATCAGCAAATGCGCGGAAACCTCCAGGCCACGGATCTCGCCAAAGTACGGGTGTGCGTCCCAGTCGAGTTTGTTACTGAACAATGCTTCGATCTCCGGCCCGCCAAATTCTCCGGGCGGCAAACTGATGCCATGCAGTACCACCGTGTCCAGAGCGGCGCCCTCAGGGCGCGCATCCCGGTTCGGGCTGCGGCACTGTCTCGCTGGCGTAATCAGACCGGTGTCCGAATTGACGGTATAGTCGCTAGCCACGATTAGTTAAGGCATGATTTCAAGCACATGAGTACGAGGCTATTGGTTTCCGGCGCATTGATCAACGGCGCTGAGTTCGAACTGGACGGGGATCGCGCGCGATACGTCGGAAAAGTCCTGCGAGCGCGTGTCGGGGACGTCTTCACCCTCTTTAATGGCGAAGGTCCGGAGTGGCCAGCCACAATTACACGAATCAGCAAAAGCGCTGTCAGTCTCGAGCTCGGCAACAGCATCGAAGCCGGCGCAGAATCCCCGCTGAAGATTCACCTGGTGCAAGGCATATCGCGCGGCGAGCGTATGGACATCGTCGTGCAAAAAGCGACGGAGCTCGGCGTCAAGCGCATAACCCCTGTGATCACCGAATATGGGGTCGTAAAGCTGGATGCGGATCGCGCCGAGAAGCGCAGAGAGCATTGGCAGAAAGTCGCGAACAGCGCCTGCGAGCAATCGGGTCGAACACGCTTGCCTTTGATCGATACGCCCGTCCCTTTGAAAAACTGGTTTGGAGCAAAGCCCGACGCCGTCGATGCCGAGCTGATACTGGTGCCGGGCGCAGCAACACCGCTAGCCGCCATTCCCGCACCGGAAACAAAAGTTTGCGTGATGATAGGACCGGAAGGCGGCTTCAGTGACACCGAGTACAAAGACGCGGAGGTCTCAGGATTCAAGGCCGTTTCGCTGGGGCCTCGCGTGCTGCGAACCGAATCCGCTGCGATCGCGACACTCGCCGTTCTACAGTCGTTGTGGGGCGATTTTCGCTAGTCGGTCACGCCTGCAGCGACTCTGTCGCCAGCATCGCTTCGAGCTTTTCGAGATCTGGAATGATTGGAAACTCATTGATCATTCGCACCCGACAGAGCACGGGCGCATCCTCTGGCCACCCATCCTTGGCCTCGAGTTTTAGAACATCGCGATTGACGCGCACGAGCTGCGGAAAACCCTGCGTCACCACTCCAAAGTGGCCCGTTTTGAGTTCGCCGGTGCTCGCGTAAAAAACGACGACCCGAGTGCGACCGGTCACGACCGGCACTTCTTTCCCGAGCATGCCTTCGAAAGAAACCACAGGCAGTGGTCGTCCATTCCAGTTTACCGTTCCTACCATCCAGTCATGCGCGCCTTCCTGCGTTTCTGTTTTGGAAAGGCGGACCACCTCAGCAACACAGGCGCGAGGCACGATCAGGCGATCGTCCGTCAGCGGCACCAGCAGGCTATACAGTTCTTCTGTTTCGGCACTCACTGCAATTCAATTCCTCTTTCTTCAAACTGCCGACGAATAGCCTCGAGCAAAGTGGCGTCCTGGTACGGCTTTCCGAGGTAATCGTTTACGCCCAACTCAATGGCGCGCGCTCTGTGTTTGTCACCGACACGAGACGTGATCATGATAATCGGCACGTCGGAAACTCGGTCGTCATTGCGCACATGCGATGCGAATTCATAACCGTCCATGCGCGGCATCTCGATATCGAGCAGGATAATGTCGGGCTTCGCTTCCTGCATTACGGCGATCGCATCGAGGCCGTCCTTCGCCGTCGCGCAGCGCATCCCGTTGCGCTGCAAAAAGCGCTCGGTTACGCGGCGTACGGTAATGGAATCGTCCACGACCAGCGCCAGCGGCCGATCGTCCGAAGGCGTTGGCGCTGCTTTGGCGATCTCTACAACCGGTGCGCCGGTTCGTACCAGCGCGTGAATGTCCAGAATCAGGACGATGCTGCCATCGCCCAGGATCGTCGCGCCCGAAATGCCCCGGATGCTCGCCAGCTGAGGGCCGACAGCCTTCACGACAATTTCGCGGCTCGCGAGCATTTCGTCGACCAGTAATGCGGCCGAATATTCCCCGGCCTGCACCAGGATCACGGGAATAAAGGCTTCGTCCTCGGGCAATTTGGCCGCCTGTCCAGCGAGGTACATCCCGAGATGACGGAACTTGTAGGACTGTTCGCCGTATTGGTAGCTGGGCTCGGTCTGGCTCAGCAGGTTTTCCAGTTCAGCTCGCGGAATTCGCGCCACACCCTCTACTGTGGGCAACGGCAAGGCGTAGACCTCTTCACCGGTACGAACGATCAGTGCCTGAGTGATCGCGAGCGTAAATGGCAGGCGGACCGTAAAGTTCGTGCCTTGTCCGGTAACCGAACTAATTCGCAAAGAACCACCGAGCTTCTTCACCTCATTGGCGACGACGTCCATACCGACGCCCCGACCGGCAGACTGTGTGACCGAACTCGCCGTCGTGAAGCCCGGCGTAAGAATCAGCTGCATGATTTCTTCGTCGGTGACTTTGCTGTCAGGCTTCAATAAATCAAGCTCGTAGGCTTTTCGACGAATGGCTTCGACATCCAGGCCTGCGCCGTCGTCCGCCACATCTATGACCATCTCCGCACCTTCGCGATTCAAACGGATGGCGATTCGACCAGCGGCCGGTTTGCCGGCTGCCTGGCGTTCTGAGGATCCTTCGATGCCGTGCACGATTGAATTTCGCAACATGTGCTCGAATGGCGGCAACATCTTGTCGAGCACCTGACGATCCAGTTCGCCGGACGCTCCTTCGACCGCCAGTTCCGCGCGTTTTCCGGCTTCATCGGCGACCTGTCGAACGAGTCGGGTTAGTCGCCCTACGTGGCGCTCGAATGGGACCATGCGAGTACGCATCAATCCGTCCTGCAATTCCGCCGTAACGCGCGACTGTTGCACGAGGAGACTGTCGGCCTCCGTCGTAACGGACTGCAGCAAGTCTTTCAGACTGCTGAGGTCGCTTGCGGATTCGGCCAACGCTCGCGACAACTGTTGAATAGTGGAATAACGATCAAGCTCAAGCGGATCGAAATCACGGGCCACCATCGTATCCTGATGGCTATGCATGATTTGTGCTTCTGTTTCATTGTCGAGTTTTCGAAGCTGCTCGCGAAGTCGCGAAATCGTCTGTTCGAGCTCCTCGATATGAAAGTCGAACGTGGTGACTTGCTGACTAAGGCGCGAATGATAAATGCTGATTTCGCCCGCCGCATTCAACAGGTCTTCCAGCAGTTCGGCATCGATGCGCGCAAATTCCTGGCGCGACTCCGGCGCCCGAATCGGTCGAACATCGGCAGGCGCTTTCGCCGCCTTCGCCGGAACGGGGTCGGAACGCTCTTTGGGTCTGGCTTCTGATTCTGACTCAGCCTCGGGCTCAGGTTCTGGCTCAAGCTCGGGCTCGGGCTCGGGCTCGGGCTCGGGCTCGGGCTCGGCCTCAGGTTCTGGTTCTGGTTCTGGTTCTGGCGCGGGTTCTGGTTCTGGCGCAGACTCCGGCTCAAGCTCGGCTTCAGGCTCCGGTTCCAGTTCCAGTTCCGTAGCAGCCTCGACGGGTTCGTCTTTTTCTTTGCCAATTTCGGCCAGCTCGTCAGCTAATGGAGAATTGACGATCACCATGCTAACGGTGTCTTCGGGTTCGATGGTGAATTCTGAGGACGGTGCGGCTTCTACCGTAGCGTCGACCGGCGTCGCTTCGACCTCAGCATCGTCGGCAACCTCGAATCCAGCATTCGCCTGCTGTATGCGCAGCTCAAGCGCTGTCGATGACTTGACGGGCTTGCCGGCTATCACCGTGTCGCGCATCCGGTGCAGTTCGTCGATACTTCGCTGCAGCAAGTCCTCGACAGCCGGCGTCGCTTTGACTCGCCCTTCGTCCACAGAGGTCAGCAAGGTTTCGAGTTCGTGACTCAGATTTCCCATCGCAGTAATGCCGGCCATGCGGGCGCCACCCTTCAGGGTATGCAAGTGACGTTTGAGTTCTTCCATCGGTTGCGCAGACCGGTCTTTCGACCAGGTAATTAGCGCCTGATCCGCCTCTTCAAGCAGCTCTGCCGATTCCTCGGTAAATATCGCAGCGATCTCTGCATCGTATTCCGCATCTTCGACAAGATCTTCGATGACTGCTTCGATAATTGGCGGCGGCGATTCCGCTTGCGGCGGCTCTGCCTGTGGTTCGGGAGCCGGAGTTTCGGCAGGTCGAGCAGCATTCGAAATTTTCGTGATGTGCTCGATCAATGCCGTGTAATCGGCTCGATCCCTGACCGGATTATTAATGTCACCGACAATGGTCTCGATCGCCCGAGCGGCCGCCCGAAGTGCGTCGAGGCCTGATTTCTGAAAACCGATTTTGTGATCGAAGACGTGGCGAACGAATCGATTCAAAACGGCGGCAACCGCGACGCCGCGCTCGACGTTCGCCATATTGGCGCTGCCATGTAACGTGTGACACGCACGATGCAATTTATCCGTTACATCAAATGGTGGCTCGTGTCCTTCACAAGCGGCGAGATAATCGGTGATAACCTTTAGATGACCTTCAGTTTCTTTCGAGAAAATATCGTAAAGAACGGGGTCCATCTCTAACGCGGTTTTTTCTTCAGCGGGCTCTTCGCTCGCCGAGGTCGCAATCGTCAGGATTGCGGCGTTAGGATCACCTTCAGTAAATGCGTTGGCGCGCGCAATAAACAAACTGATATCCGACGTCGGATCGGTACCGACTTCCAGTTGCTCAACGAGCTCCGGAACGGCTGCCGCCGCGAGCTGAATGAAATCAATCATTGGCGGTGTGCGTGGCAAAGTACGATTAATCAAGCGGTTGAGCAGATTTTCGATCGCCCAGCTGTACTCGCCGATTCGCTCCGCGCCGACCATTCGGCCGCTGCCCTTTAAGGTATGAAAAGAACGCCTGACCGTAATGAGCATGTCCATATCGTCGGGCGTTGCCGCCCAAGCGGGCAAGTGTCGTTTTATCGAGGCGATTTCTTCTTTGGCTTCCTCGATAAAGAGCTCGATGATCTCCGGATCCATTTGCGCCGTTTCCGAAGACACGACCGGCATGGGAATAACTTCGGTTGCTTGTAACGGGTTCGACTCAAGCAGAGCTTCCGCAGCGCGCTCCGCAATACCCTCGATCGATAATTTTTGCGTCGGCTCGATGTCCATCGCATCCTGCTCTTTGCTTTCGAGCAAGCGATCCTCAACGTCCCGCAGCACTACAAGACAGGCTTCGGCATTATCCAGCATGTACCACGGCTCGCTGCGACCCGCCTTAACCGTTTCCATGTAGTATTCGATGCTCACAATGACATCAGCCAGACGATCCGTTTCTTTCTGATTCAGAATCTTTGGTCCGCCAGCGTTGAGCATGGCGATAATCATTCGTCCAACGCGATCAACCACCTCCATCGCACGAGTCTTGTCGAGCAATAAAAGTCCGGACTTTATTCCGCGTATCAACGACGGCACATTGTCCAGTCCCTGGGACGCCGATTGCGATGTGAAACTCTGACTAACGGTTTCCTTAATACGCGCGAGGTTTATGATGCACTCACGCATCACGGACTCAGTGACCTTTTGAAACTCGCCATCGTCGTCCGTCGCCGTATCCGCGCCGTCGGGTGGCTTCGGGGCCGACAGTCGGAGCAATTGCTGGTCGAGGCGGTCTTCTACGCGCAACAGAGTCGATGCGATATCCAGAATGACCTGGTCATTCGCAACGCCGCCGCGCTCCACAACCGATTTCAGTCGATCAATTTCGCCGTCGACATCACCGCGCAATTCGCCGAGCCCAAGAACACCGAGCGTATCGCTGATTTTTTTCAGGAGCTCGAGTTGAGGCACGAGTTCGGCCGACTTGTTCATGCCAGTACGAACGAAAATATCCAGAACGTCTTTTACGCGGCTCAGATCATCCTTGATGGCCGACGCGACCGTTTCCATGAGCTTCGCACTTGGCGCGGATAGTGCGTCACGCGCCTCCTCAACCTGCTCATCACCGGGAATCAACTCGGAAAGATTGAACGCCGCACGAATTTCGCCAATGCGAGTGCCGGCATTACTTGATCGAGCAACGTAGTAAAGCAAGTTGTTCAGCAAATCATCGACCGGATGATTTTCGTAGGCGATCAGTCCTTCGTCGATGACATATTTCAGTTGCCGGTCTGTCTGCCCTAACAGGCGCTTGATTGCTATTGACGTTTCAAGTCCGTCGTTCTGGAGCGCTTCCAGTACGCCCGACACAACCCACCAAAGCTGGTACATGTCGTCTCGCGTCGCGGAGTTTTCAAGCGCCGCCGAAACTTTCGACAAAGCAACGAGATGACGTTTACTGTCGCCCCCTTTGATCCATCCGAGCAATGCCAATTGAAACTTCGGTCGCAGTCGTTTGGCGACGAGTACCGGATCTTCACCGCTACCTTCGCGCGGGGCGTCTTTCTTTTCAGAACGACTCGGCGACAGATTCAGCAGCAGCAGCGTGCCTTCCGACAATAATGGTTCACCGCGCGCAGCCCGCAAGTCGTTCAGCATCGGCAGCAGCACTAGCGCGATGTCTCGTCCGCCAGCTAATATTCGTTCGATATAGACGGGCAGCTGCACCATGGCGCGCGTCAATGCTTCCAGGCCATCCTCACGGCCTTTTCCGGAACGCAACGCAGCAACGTAGTCACACGCCAGCTCCATCTCCTCAACGAGCAGAGCGGCGCCGTAGGTTTCTGTCATTCGAAGCGCGCCACGAGCCAGATGCAAAAGCTCGCCCGCGCGTCTCAATGCGGCAGTACCCCCTCGGCCATCGACGCAATCTTCCAACGCCAGGTGCGCGTTGCGAATCGTCTCCATGAGTTCGACACTAACGATCGACAACGCGCTGATGGCACCGCTGCCCTTATCGTCACCGATCATCTGCTCATGAATACCTGTATTGCCCGTCATCTGGTCGTCCGTGTCTCTCGCCCAGCTACCCGGCTTTTACCTGATCATTCGCCGCCGGTGGCGTTGCCACAGGACGCTGCACATTTGAAGATGAGCGCGCCAGCGTCCCTGTTTGCATCATGTCTGCCGGCAACGCGAATCCCTCAACCGTCTTTCGAAGCTGTGTGGCGAGCTCGGAAAGCTTGGAGATAGATGCGGCCGTCGCCGTTGTTGCCGCGCCGGTCTGATGACCGATTTCGCGTAGACGCGTTGTACGTCGTGTCACGTCGGCTGCTGAGCCCGCCTGTTGCCGGGCCGAGCTGGAAATATTTTGTACAAGACTCGCGATCTGATTCGAAACCTGCTCGATCTCGTCGAGCGCGGCACCCGCATTTTCGGCCAGCAACGCGCCGCCCACTACGTCTGTTGTACTGCGCTCCATTGAAACGACAGCCTCGTTGGTATCCGCTTGAATCGTTCTTACCAGCACTTCGATCTGTTTGGTCGCGTTCGTCGATCGCTCGGCGAGGCGTTGTACTTCGTCGGCGACAACCGCGAATCCGCGCCCGGCTTCTCCCGCCATCGAAGCTTGAATTGAGGCGTTCAGCGCCAAAATGTTGGTCTGCTCGGCGATGTCGTTGATCAGCTCAACGATGTTACCAATTTCCTGAGAGCTCTCACCCAGCCGCTTGATCCGTTTCGATGTTTCCTGAATGGTCTCGCGAATAGTATTCATGCCGTCGATCGTTCGACGCACGGCTTCGCCACCTTTATGAGCGACCTCTACCGAGTGCCGTGCCACATCGGATGATCGCTCCGCGTTACCTGATACTTCTTCAATCGAAGCGGCCATCGACACAATTGACTCTGTCGCGGCATTAATTTCCTTCGCCTGATTGTCTGTCGCTTTCGCAAGATGAGCCGCCGTATTTTCTGTTTGTTTCGTGGCCGTATCTACCAGGAGCGCCGTATCGTTCACCGTGGCAACCAGCTTGCGCAGCTCTTCGATAGCGAAATTGAATGAATCAGCAATCGTGCCAGTGATGTCCTCGGTTACCGTTGCTTCAACGGTCAGGTCACCGTCAGCAAGACTGCCCATTTCATCGAGCAATCGCAGAATGGCCTGTTGGTTGCGCTCGTTCTGCTCCGCTTGCTCTCTGGCCGTGCGTTCAAAGACTGCGGTTTTCGAGTGCAATGCGAGGAGCCCGACGACCAACAAGAACGCGACCGCGACCATTCCCAGCGGAATCCAGAAAGTATTCAGAACCGCGGGCAGCAACGAAGTAGCGCTACCAGAATTGAACGCTGATCCAAGCAAAACACTCGCAGTGGCGCTCAATTCGGCGTAGGTATCCTGCAGTCCACTGACGTCACCTATGTTGCTGTTCAGCGTCGCAGATTGTTCTTCCAAACTCGTGAGGCTGCTGATGACAGGGACCAACGCAACCTCGCGGCCTTCGCGATTAAGCGGACGAATATCGAGATCGCTGGGCTCACCGCCCAACGCATTGGCAACATTCCGTATATACCCAATGTCCTCCGCAATTGCGCTGGCTGCGCTCTGTCCACCGCCAATCAGATTCGAGGAGGTTTCACGGATTCGATTTGCACGCTGCTGAAATTCCTGAATGGCGGCTGTCGCGCTCGAGCGATCCAATAGTTCATTGGCCAATTGAACCAATGATGATGCGTCCGCTTCTATCCGGCTTCCGGCAGCCTGGACCGCTTCAACTTCTGTTCGTTTCGCCAAAATGGCAGCAGCGCGAGATTCCAGTTGCTGCCAATCGGACGAACGTCCTGGTGCGCCGCCGCGCCGAAGTGAAGCGACGCTCTTTACGCTGTCGTCCAGCTCGTCAAACGCACCAGCATCACCCTCCAGGGCTCGAGCGGCCTGCGCCGGGATCGCCTGCGACAATGCCGCCAGCTTGGGCGCAGAAGGACTGCCACCTCCCGATTGAAAATATATCAGTGCCGCAGCACCTAGCAGCAGAATGACGGCGAAACCCGCAACTACCTTAAAAGTGGACGCATTGTCGATATTACTGGCCATGACTCACCTTCATTCCGCAGCTGCCTGCAGGAACACATTGCTTTCGACTAGATCGAACAAATTGAAAACCGGCCAGGAATCTTCACCACGTTGGTAAGCCCCGGCCAAGAAACGATCGCAGCGTACGATGGTTTCCTGAGCTTCATTTGCGAATTCATGATCCGCAAAGCGCCGGAACCCCAGAACTTCGTCGACGACGATTCCGGCCGGCACTTCACGGTGGTTAACGGATATAACTCGGGTGGTGCGGCGCAAGGTCGTTCTGCCGCTTCCTAGCATGAGTTTCAGGTCGATCAACGGCAGCAGGTGTCCACGCAAATTGGCAATACCTAATAACCAGCGGGTCGCACCCGGCACTCGCGTCATTGAGTCGGGCAACATCAAGACCTCACGGACGTGCTCGCGACTGGCGACAAATTGTTCTTCGCCGATACGAAAGCCAACACCCACCCATTCCGATGGCATCGAACCCGCGCCCTGCCCCTCGTGCGCGACGCGGCTGCGCAGCTCCATTTCCTGCAGCAACTCAAAGGGTTGCTCGACCAATGCCGCCAGATCTACGGAACTGCCCATTCAGGCTGCCATCACCGTGTTAATCATCGAGACCAAGTCGTTGTCTGCGATCGGCTTGACCAGGTATTCGACAGCACCCTGACGCATACCCCAGATTTTGTCGGTTTCCTGATCTTTGGTGGTGATGATGATGACCGGTATCGACGCTGTCATCGGATCTTTTGTCAGTTGTCGTGTCGCCTGGAATCCGTTCATGCCGGGCATGACTACATCCATAAGAATGCAGTCCGGGCGTGCGGTTCTGGCGGTCTTAAGGCCCTCCTCCCCGCTATCAGCAACCAATGTGTCGAATCCCGCATTCTCAAGCATGCTTTGAAACAAATGCAGCTCAGTGGGTGAATCATCAATGATGAGTATGACTGCCATCGACTATTCCTTAGTTAATCTGATTGGAGATTGCACCAAGCAGCTCATCCTTGGTGAATGGCTTGGTGAGATACTGTTCTGAGCCGACAATGCGCCCGCGTGCGCGATCAAACAGGCCATCTTTGCTCGACAGCATGATGACCGGCGTCGCCTTGAAAACCTTGTTGTGTTTGATCAGCGAACAGGTTTCGTAGCCATCGAGGCGCGGCATCATGATGTCGACGAAAATCAGATCCGGTTGATGATCGGCGATTTTCGACAATGCATCGAAACCATCGATCGCAGTGAACACCTGACAACCCTCTTTTGATAAAAGAGTTTCTGCTGTTCTGCGGATGGTCTTGCTGTCGTCCACGACAAGAATTTTTAGCCCGTTCAGGCTTCGCGATGCGTTAGCTGACACCAAATTTCCTCAGGTTGAAAACCGACTTTTACCATATTGACATAACTCCCGCTACGACGCGCGCCGCGATACGCAAAATCATGAGATTTCCGATGCTTACGCAGGATTTCACGGTATAGTTGGCAGCCTCCTGCCGAAACAACTCCCGAACGACAAAAGATGGCTGAAAAACCGCTAAAAATTGGCATTGTCATGGACCCGATCGGGTCGATTACGCCGAAAAAGGACTCCTCGCTCGCCATGCTGCTGGAAGCATCACGTCGCGACGCCGAGATTCATTATTTCGAACAACAGGATTTGCGCATGCTCTCGGGCAAGGCGATCGGGCGATCAACCCGACTGACCGTACGCGACGATAACGACGATTGGTTCGATTTCGGGGAACAGAAAGATATCGAACTCGGCGGCCTCGATGCCATCCTGATGCGCAAAGATCCGCCGTTCAATATGGAGTACGTGTACACGACGTACATACTTGATCGGGCCAAATTAGCCGGTGCTTTGGTTGTGAATGCACCACAGGCACTGCGCGACATGAACGAAAAGGCATATACCGCCTGGTTCCCGGAGTGCACACCGTTGACGCTGGTCACTCGTTCCATGCAGGAGATGAAGGCGTTTCTTGGCGAACACGGTCGCATCGTCGTCAAACCGCTTGATGGTATGGGCGGGCGATCAATCTTCGTCATCAAACAAGGCGACAACAACGCCAACGTCATTTTTGAAACGCTCACCGATTACGGCCGGCAATTCGCCATGGCGCAGGTTTTCATTCCGGAAATCACACTGGGCGATAAACGCATACTGCTCATCGACGGCGAAGCGGTTCCATATGCGCTGGCACGAATTCCGACTGGCGACGATAATCGGGGCAACATCGTCGCTGGCGCGACAACTAAAGGGCAGCCTTTGTCTGACGCTGACAAACGAATTTGTGCCGAGGTTGGGCCAGTATTGCGGGATCAGGGCGTGTTATTTGCCGGCATCGACGTCATCGGCGAGTACATGACCGAGGTCAATGTGACCAGTCCAACCGGTATCCGCGAACTCGACCGCGAATTTGAGCTGAACATCGCGGGTCTGATGTTCGACGCCATTGAGAGAAAGCTGCTCTGACGATATAAGGTGACAGTGACCCTATATCACGACGTGATATAGGGTCACTGTCACCTTATATCAGCGTGGCTTTTGCGATTTAGTCCCTTGTTTATGTAGGTAAATTGGCGGATTATTCGCGCGAATATGGCCAACATAGCACTGCAATCAGATCCGCTTGACGAGATGCGACTCGTCGCACCGACCGTGCCCGACCGGTTGCCGGCCATGCTTTTTCTCGCAGCGCTCTTTCACGGCATCCTCATTATCGGCGTCACCTTCAACCCCGATCTGGCAGATCAGTTCGCGAACGCGATTTCGCTGGAAGTGACGATCGTTGCCGATACCAACCAACAGATAGATCGCCCGGACGAAGCCGCATACCTTGCGCAAGCTAGCCAGGAGGGTGGCGGCAATACGACCGAACAGGTTCGGCCCGCCGCACCGCTGCAAAGTTCAATGCCAATCGACAACGAGGGCCAGGACGACGGCAGCAGTTTGCTTGAGGCAAAAGCTCACGAGCAATCGGCTGACGAAGTTCTAGCCACTCAGAGTGAAAATACTCGCCAGGTTGAGATTGATCCTCGTTCTGATCCGCAGCCTGAAACGAGCACGGCGATCGCGATGGAAGCCGGCAGCGAAGTGACGCTGCCCTTGCCTCAGGAAGAACAGGCTTCGCTGCTAATTCGCGATGACGATCCGCAACAATTGGTCATCAGCGCCGATACCCGGGAATCGGTCGCCGCCGCGTATCTTGATAACTGGAAGCGACGAGTTGAGGGCGTCGGTGCAGAGTATTTGCCACAACTGAGTAACGTTGGCGAAATTTCCGGCAGCCCAACCCTGTTGGTCACCATCTCCCGGTTCGGCGAGCTGATCGATACACAAGTCAGCCGAAGCAGCGGTTCGACAATCCTCGATTTAGCGTCAATGGACATTATCAAGCGATCCGCGCCGTTCGACGAATTCTCAGAAGCGATGGCTGACGATTACGACACTGTCGCGTTCGAATACAAGTTCCTGTTCACGGAACAGCTGGTTAGCAGCGGCGCTGAGTGATGCTCGCTTGTGCCGAACAGCGCGAGCGCCGATACTAGATACATGGATCCGGAAAGCGCACTTACAAATCAATTGCTTATCGCTATGCCAGGCATGGCAGACCCAAATTTCAGCACCACAGTCACCTTGATTTGTGAACATAACGATGACGGTGCGCTCGGCATCATTATCAATCGCCCACTTAACTTGAAGCTCTCTGGCCTGTTCGAACAACTTTCCGTTGACGACGCAGATCCGAAAACCGCCAGCAGCCCGGTCATGTCCGGCGGCCCGGTCGGCACGGAGCGCGGATTTGTTCTGCACGGAAAAGACCACAGCTTCGAAAACACCCTGACGGTATCCGATGATATCCAGCTGACGCTGTCTCGCGATGTTATTGATGCAATGGCCGTCGGTGACGGCCCTGAAAAATCACTTGTTGCCATCGGTTATGCGGGCTGGGAGTCGGGGCAGCTCGAAGAAGAGATGCTGGCTAATTCATGGTTAAACGTCACTGCGACACCTGAACTGGTCTTCGACACACCCTTCGAGGAGCGCTGGGACTCTGCGGCCCGGCTGCTCGGTGTCGACATCGCCAGTCTATCGCCGGACGCTGGCCACGCCTGACTTGTCACGCCCCAGGACAATTCTTGCTTTCGATTTCGGACTGCGCCGGATCGGGGTCGCTATCGGTCAGGACATTACAGGCTCGGCAAGCCCGATCGGTGTTGTTGCCAATCGTGACGAGGGCATTGACCACGATGCCGTTGCGGCATTGATCAGGGAATGGCAGCCGACCAGTATCGTGGTTGGAATGCCGCTTCACGCCGATGGCTCTGTCAGTGATATGCAGGAGCCTGTCGAGGCATTTATTGAGGAATTGCGACGCTACGGCCTGACCGTCGACACGGTTGACGAACGCTACACGTCTGTCGAGGCGGAACGTGTGCTCAAAAACGCGCGTGCTTCGGGATCACGAGGTCGCATTTCGAAGGAGATGATCGATGCTGCGGCTGCAGTATTTATCGCTGAAAGATACCTCTCATCTGGGTAGAATGCCCCCGCGATGGAGCAAGACGACACCAAACTGCAATTCGACGAGAACGGTAACCTGCGACACCTGTTGTCGTTGAAGGGGATCGAGGCGTCGCTGTTGACTGAATTACTCGATGATGCGGAACGCTATCTGACGGCGCCCGGCAATTTGCCCGCTCGCAGCCAGTCTCTCGCCGGACGCACCATTGGCAATTTGTTTTTTGAACCCAGCACGCGCACACGTGCATCGTTCGATCTGGCCGGTCGGCGGCTTGGCGCCGACGTTCTGAATCTTGACGTGAACACATCGTCACGTAAGAAGGGCGAAAGCATCCTCGACACCATCTACACGTTGGAGGCTATGCAGGTCGACGTCATGGTCGTCCGCGATGCCAGCGACGGCGTGCCCGCCTACATTGCTCGCAACGTGGAAGACCATGTGAGCGTATTGAATGCGGGCGAGTCCGACGTCTCGCATCCCACCCAGGGCTTGCTCGATCTAATGACCATTCGCCAGCACAACAGCGACTTCAAAAATATGGCTGTTGCCATCGTTGGCGACATTCAGCATTCGCGTGTTGCGATGTCGGCGTCGGAAGCCTTGCAGACGATGGGAATCGGCGAGTTGCGCCTGATCTCGCCGCCGGCCCTCGCGCCCGATGCCGATCGCTTTCCAGGCGCAATCATCGTCGACAACATCGCCGCCGGCCTGAGGGACGCGGATGTCGTTATGGCGCTCAGGATTCAACGCGAACGTATTGGCAATCTCGATGGTGTTCCGGGTATTGACGAGTATTTTGCGAACTTCGGCGTTAGCCACGAAAACATGAAACATGCGAAGCCCGACGCCATCGTCATGCATCCAGGGCCTATGAACCGCGGTATCGAAATCGAAGGCGCGCTTGCCGATGGCCCGCGTTCCGTGATCGCGAAGCAGGTCACCAACGGCGTCGCGGTTCGCATGGCTGTGCTGGAAAGGATCGGCAGGATTATGAGTTCAGAATGACCACTGACGCTCAAAAACACGCGCAGCGAAATCGCAATACTATTTTTGTTGAATCCGGTGAATTGCTCAGTGTCGAGCGGTTTCCGGGCGACCAGTTCATCATGCGTATTCAAGCTCCCAAGTGTGCGGCGGCGGCTCAGCCGGGTAATTTCGTGCATGTCACTTGCGACGACACGCTGCCAATGCGCAGACCGCTGTCCATTATGCGTGCGGAGGACGACTGCATTGAGATCCTCTACAAGATCGTCGGCGACGGACTTCGCTGGCTTTCGGCGAAAAAACCCGGTGACTCTGTCAGCGTTCTCGGTCCGATCGGCCAGCCGTTCCGACCGTCCGCCGAAAGACCAAACACGCTATTGATTGGCGGCGGCGTCGGTATTCCACCGATGGTTTTCCTCGCCGACTATCTGCGCCGGGACGCTCGCGACTGGTCGCCGCTGGCGATACTCGGCTCGGAGCTTCCGTTTCCATTTGATCTCGAAGCCTCCTCGATCGGAACACGGTGGCTGGACGGCAAGATTAGTTCGACGATGCCATTACTTGAAAGTTGGGGCATTCCCTGCCGACTCGCAACCCTGTCTGGATTCGACGGCTGTTTCGACGGTTACGTTACGGACCTGTCGGACCAATGGCTGTCCAGGCTGAGGACAGACGAGCTCCAAAAGACCGAATTATTCGCCTGTGGCCCGACGCCGATGCTCAAGGCCGTCGCCGCGCTGGCCGATCGATACGATCTGCCCTGTCAGGTCTCACTGGAAGAATTCATGGCCTGCGCCGTTGGCGGTTGCGCCGGCTGCACCGTCAAAATCAACACCCCGGAGGGCGAGGCCATGAAGCGTGTTTGCGTTGATGGTCCGGTCTTCGAAGCGAGCAGCGTCGTCTGGTAAATCGGGCCCGGCCTTCAGGGTGTGGGTGCGGCCTCGTCCTGGAATATCTCTTCTATCGACAAGCTAAAAAGACGCGCCGCTTTGAATGCCAGCTGTGCCTGAGTCCAGTCACGTTCCGCACGAAGCACCTTTTAGCTGCCGAAGTTGACCTTGGCTTCCAGGTTGGCTCGGGAATCTGCGTGGGACATGGCCTCATCCATCGTGATCGTGCCCTGCTTGTAGAGATCAAGAAGCGCATCATCGAAGGAAACCATGCCCTGCTCGCCACTGTCCTTGTGGGCTTCTTTCACGGCCGAAATATCGCCCTTGAGGATGAGGTCCTTGATATGTGGCGTATTCAACATGAGCTCGACCGCCGCAACGCGCTTGCCATTGCGAGCACGCACCAGACGTTGTGACAAAATGGCACGAAGGTAATGTGCGAGATCCATAAAGACCTGCCCGTGTTGTTCCTGCGGAAACAGGTTGATGATCCGGTCCAGTGTCTCCGGCGCGTTATTGGAGTGAACGGTTGCCAACACAAGGTGACCTGTACCCGCCATATCCAAAGCCGCTCGCATGGATTCGGTGTCCCGAATCTCGCCGATTTGAATGACATCCGGTGCACCACGAACGGCACTTTTCAATGCACGACTGTAGGACTTGGTGTCCAGGCCGACTTCGCGCTGATTGATAATTGACTGCTTATTTGGGTGCAGAAATTCGATCGGGTCTTCGATCGTAATAATGTGCGAGGACGTTTTTTCATTGCGATGGTTGATCATCGCAGCGAGCGTCGTCGACTTGCCGGCGCCTGTCGCTCCGACCATCAAAATCAAGCCGCGACGCAGCATGACCAGGTCTTTTAGCTGCTCCGGCATACCGAGCTCCTCCAACGTTGGCAGGTCCGACGTAATGTATCGCAGAACCATCGACACACTGCCGCGTTGATGGAAAACGTTGACGCGAAAGCGGCCAAGCCCTTGTTCGGAGAGCGCGAAGTCGATCTCAAGCTCTCTGTTGAACTCATCCATCTGTGCTTCGGTCATCAACTCCATCGCCGCCTGTTTGACCATCTTCGGCGTCATCTCGAGTTTGTTGACCGGCATGATCTTGCCTTCGATCTTGATCTTGGCCGGCGAAAATGGCGCGAAGAAAAGGTCTGAGGCCTTTTTCTCTACCATCAACTTAAATAGTGGTTTGACGTTCATCGTTTAGTCGTCCCTGTGGACTCAGAAAGTCTGAGCCGAGTCCTCTTCCATGATGCGCAGACTCTCCGACTGGTGATCGGCAATTGCCGAGTCGCGCTTGCTTTCCAGTTTGATACGCAGCCTGAGTTCGTTCTTCGAATCAGCATTTCGCATGGCCTCTTCGTAGGAAATCGCGGCCTCTTCATAGAGTTGAAACAGCGATTGGTCGAAGGTCTGCATTCCCAGACGCGTTGATTTTGCCATGATCTCTTTGATCTGCCCGACCTCGCCCTTGAAGATCAGGTCCTGAATCAACGGCGTATTGAGCATGATCTCCATCGACGCGACCCGACCGATGCCGCCTTCACGAGGAACCAGTCGCTGCGAAATAAACGCTTTGGTATTCAGTGACAGATCCATTAAGAGCTGCTGACGACGTTCATCGGGGAAGAAGTTGATAATTCGATCAAGCGCCTGGTTCGCGCTATTGGCGTGCAAGGTCGCGAGACACAAGTGACCGGTCTCAGCGAACTGAATGCCATATTCCATGGTCTCTTTGTCGCGAATTTCGCCGATCAGGATAACGTCGGGTGCCTGACGTAACGTGTTCTTGAGAGCCGCATGCCAGGACTCCGTATCAACACCCACTTCGCGCTGTGTAATGACGCAGCCCTGGTGAGGATGTACATACTCAATCGGATCCTCGACCGATACGATATGCCCGCGCGAATTCTCGTTGCGGTGTCCAATCATTGCAGCCAGCGTTGTCGATTTACCGGAACCTGTACCACCGACGATTATGCAAAGGCCGCGTTTATTCATTACGACGTCTTTGAGAATCGGCGGTAGCTCGAGATCTTCAAGCGTCGGTATTTCGGTGGTAATGGTTCGGAGCACTGCGCCGACCATTCCCTGTTGAATGAATGCACTGACGCGGAATCGACCGATGCCCTGTGGGGCAATCGCGAAGTTCGCCTCTTTAGTCGCGTCAAATTCCTTGATCTGCTTATCGTTCATGATCGAACGCACCATTATCGCCGCCTGATCCGCCGACAGCGGCGTATCCGTTGCCTTATGGATAGTACCGTCGACCTTGATCGCGGGCGGAAACGCCGCCGTGATGAACAAATCCGAACCTTCCCGTTCGACCATTTTTCGCAGCAGGTTTTGCGTTAGTCGTACCGCTTGTTCGCGTTCCATCGTCCTCTACTCCATTCAAGCTACCTGAGGCAGCTCTAGAAATTCTCTTTATTAGCCGCCCGGAAGCGCGCTTCTTCTTTGTTGATCAGCCCCTTCTTCAGCAATTCCTGAAGATTCTGATCCAGCGTTTGCATACCCACGTTTTGACCGGTCTGGATCGCCGAGTACATCTGCGCGATCTTACCTTCTCGAATCAGGTTCCTGATCGCGGGGGTACCAACCATGATCTCGTGCGCAGCAATTCGACCGCCGCCGACCTTCTTCAGCAGCGTTTGCGAAATAACCGCTCGTAACGACTCCGACAACATCGCGCGGACCATCTCTTTTTCAGCCGCGGGAAAAACATCAACAATACGATCGATGGTTTTGGCGGCAGAGCTGGTATGCAGTGTTCCGAAAACAAGGTGACCGGTTTCAGCACCGGTTAGTGCGAGCCGAATGGTCTCCAGGTCACGCAACTCACCAACCAGAATGACATCGGGATCCTCACGCAGAGCCGAGCGCAGCGCCTCGTTAAAACCGAGGGTGTCACGATGAACTTCGCGTTGGTTGATCAGCGACTTTTTCGACTCGTGGACAAACTCAATAGGATCCTCAATCGTGAGAATATGATCGGGCTTGTTGTCGTTGATGTAGTCGACCATCGCGGCAAGAGTCGTACTCTTACCCGAACCTGTCGGTCCGGTGACCAGCACGATTCCTCTGGGATGCATCGCAAGGTCTTTGAATATCGGCGGGGCACCCAGGTCTTCCAGCGTCAGGATTTCCGATGGAATGGTTCTGAAAACCGCAGCCGAACCGCGATTCTGGTTGAAGGCATTGACTCGAAATCGCGCTAGCTTCGGAATTTCGAAAGAGAAGTCGGTCTCGAGAAATTCCTCATAGTCTTTACGCTGCTTGTCATTCATGATGTCGTACACCATGCTATTGACGTCCTTGTGGGTGAGCGCCGGCATATTGACTCGCTTGATGTCACCATCAACGCGAATCATAGGCGGCACGCCACCTGACAAGTGCAGGTCCGAGGCGTTGTTCTTTACCGCGAACGACAAAAGCTGGGCAACGTCGACGGCCATATTTCTCCCTCAATTTGATGACGCCGGACTTACCATAACCCGGCCTAGAATTGAGCCTAGTATAGCGAAGCAACCGGACTAAAACGTGATTGGAGTCACGAAAAACTTGGCCAAAAACTTAGTAATAATCAGAGATTTGCTGGCCTCTGTGGCACAAGAGGCCAATCGTGAGCCTGAGACCGTCAAATTACTGGCTGTCAGCAAAAAACAGCCACTTACAAAAATTTTGGATGCCGCCAACGCGGGTCAGCGCGATTTTGGCGAGAACTTCGTCCAGGAGGGCCTTGAAAAAATCGCTCAAACCAGGAGTTTGGGTCTGGTCTGGCACTTCATCGGGCATCTGCAGACTAATAAAACACGTATGGTCGCCGAGAACTTTGACTGGGTTCACACCATCGACAGTGCGAAAACTGCCCGTCGATTGAATGCACAGCGACCGGCAGCCCTCGAACCGCTCAATATCTGCCTGCAGATCAATATAGATAAGGAACCGGGCAAATCGGGAATCGCTTTTGACGATCTTCCCGAACTGGCTGCGGTCTGTTCCGATTTGCCGAACCTGAGTCTGCGTGGCCTTATGTGTTTGCCTGCCGTACGCTCCGAATTGTCGGAACAACGCATACCCTTCGCCAGGCTCCGCGAGTTGGCAAACGAGTTGCGATCTGGCGGAATAGATACGGACACGTTGTCCATGGGCATGAGTGGCGATTACCGGGCCGCGATTCTTGAGGGTTCGACCCTGGTGCGGATAGGCACAGCGTTATTTGGCGAACGAAAGTAGGAGCTGAGAAATACGATGGACTATGGAAGAGTCGCGTTTATTGGCGGCGGAAATATGGCTCGAGCCTTGGTGGGCGGAATGCTGGTCGCAGGGTATAAGCCCAGTCATATTCTGATTTCTGAGCCGCTTGCCGAACATCGCGAGAGTCTGACTGATGAGTTTCCGGGTACGGTGATTCGCGAAAACAACGCCGATGTCGTTAAGAACGCAGAATGCATAGTGCTGGCCGTAAAGCCGCAGATTCTATCCGATGTTTGCAAACCGCTCGCAACCGCCGTGCAAATAAACAAACCGCTGATCATCTCGGTCGCGGCGGGTGTTCGCAGCGGCGACATAGACACCTGGCTGGGCGGCGGACTCTCAGTTGTACGAGTCATGCCCAATCAGCCCGCGCTGTTACGCCTCGGTATTTCGGGCATGTACGCCAATGACAAAACCACCGAGCGGCAATGTCGAACGGCGAACAACATTGTTTCTACGACCGGACCTGTCGTAACGGTTTCCGCCGAAGACGATATCGACGCCGTGACCGCCGTCTCCGGAACCGGGCCTGCGTATTTCTACTTGCTCGTGGACATGCTGGTGACCGTCGCCGAAGAAATGGGGCTGGACCACAAATCGGCGCTGGCACTCGTTCTTGAGACGGCACGTGGCGCGGGCGAAATGGCGGAGCAGTCGGGCGAAACGATGGACGCACTCATTGGCCGCGTACGTTCGCCGGGTGGTACGACGGCAGCCGCATTTGACTACATCGACAGCACGAATTTTCGTGATATCTTCAGTGGCGCCGTCTTTGCCGCGCGTGACCGGGCAAAGGACCTCGCGGATCAAGCCCACGAAACCGGTCAGGATTGATTTATGCCTTCTAATATTGCCTCGGCCCTGGTCTTCATCGTCAATGCGCTGACGAGCCTCTACTTACTGGTTTTGTTATTGCGATTCTGGCTGCCCTGGCTGCGAGCCGACTTTCGCAACCCTCTCGCGCAGGGAATTCTAAAGCTGACATCGCCCATCGTCATTCCGTTGCGACGCATCGTCCCGTCATTCGGACGACTGGATACGGCGACGATTCTGGTGGCATTCATCGTTCAGTACGTTGGAATCCTGTTGATATTGCTGATCATCGGCGCGAGCGCGACTTTTTCGACGATCGCGACAACCACACTCGTCAAGCTTGTAATCCTGTCCGTCAACCTTTTCATGTTCGCAATTTTTGTACGTATTGTGCTGAGCTGGATTTCGCCAGGTCAACACAATCCAGCGACAGCAATCATCACGACATTGACCGAACCGCTTCTCGGACCCGTGCGTCGTATTATCCCCTCGATGGGCGGCTTCGATATTTCCCCGATATTCGTCATCATTGCTTTAGGCGCAATGACGAGACTGTTGATGGGCTTTAACGCATTGGGCATCTAGAAACAGAATTCGCGTCCTGCATCCGGAAGGACGGCGGCAACACCATCATCTCGGTACGCGTCCATCCAAAGGCGAAGCATAACGAGCAATTCCTCATCTGCGCCTAATGGTTTATAGTGATTTGAAATAAGGGGACAGGTGTCATGATTAAAAGAACACTACTGATTTCGATAGTCGCTCTGGTATCCGCCTGCGGTGGACCCGGCGAATCTGCTGACGTTCCCGAAGCGCAGCCTGCGGGGGCGACGTCTGCCGACATTGGCAATCACGTAATCCACTTCAGTGCTCAAACCACCGATCAGCTTCCGCCTGCGGTCGCACGCGAATACAATATCGTACGCAGCAAGAATATTGCGATGCTGAACGTCTCGGTGTTGCGAAAGCCGGGTAATATGCCGGTAACGGCAGATGTCTCCGTTAAGACGGTCAATCTTACCGGCCAACTGAAGAACATTACGATGCGCAAGATTGAAGAACCGGGCGATATCGTCGCTATCTACTATATTGGCGATACTAAAGTAGCCAATCGAGAAGTACTGGTTTTCGATATCAGCATCAAACCGGATGGCGAAGATACGACGTCCGACGTTCGTTTCAAGAAACAGTTTTTCAGCGACTAGAACTTCTCCCGATACCCCAAAAAGGCCTTAAAAGAAAGGCCTTTTTTTGTTACGCCCGTTGAATACATGTGTTATCGTCGCGCTGCTTTCACCGCGGGCACCCGCCCGTTTTTGTTTTTTTTGAGGAGTCATTTTTTCATGGCAGCAAATACCAAGAAGCCACCGACCAAGTCTGAAATCTACGCGAAGATTGTTGACGACACCGGTCTGACGCGCAAAGACGTAGCAGCAGTATTCGAATCACTCAACGGCCAGATTCAAAAGAATCTCGGCGGTCGAGGTGCTGTTGGCCTGTTCACAGTTCCCGGTCTATTGAAGATGCGCGTTGTGAAGAAGCCAGCAACCAAAGCTCGCAAGGGTACTAACCCGTTCACGGGCGAAGAAATGATGTTCAAGGCAAAACCTGCATCGAAAGTTGTCAAGGTTTCCGCCCTGAAAGGCCTGAAAGACATGGTCTGATTTCGAATCTCGAATTCGAAACGAAAAGCCGGGCATCGCCCGGCTTTTTTTATGTCGTAGATTCTTCGACAAACTCGCTCACGGCCTCGCGAAGCTCCATCAAACGGCCATGAAAAAAGTGTTCCCCGCCCGGGATAATCAGTAACTCAGGTCCTGGGGCCAGTCCGTCGACCCACTCCACCGTCTCCTCGACATCGACCAGTTCGTCCTGATCACCCTGCGCAATGAGCCATGGGCACTGCGGCTGCGCATCCAGACCTGACGCGAATCGTGAAATTGCCGGCGCAACGCTTACCAGGCCATCTACCTGGGTCGCCACGGCCGCTTTGACGGCGATCGCGGCACCAAAGGAGAAGCCCGCGAGCCACATCGGCGTCTCGGGATCACGCTCACGCATCCAGGCAATCGCCGCCAACGCATCATCTAGCTCCCCGTTGCCATCGTCATATTCGCCTTCGCTTCGCTCGGTCCCCCTGAAATTAAAGCGCAATGCGGTGAATCCCAGACGCATAAATGCGCGCGCAAGGGTGTGCGCGACCTTATTATGCATGGTCCCACCGTGCTGCGGATGCGGATGGCAGATGACGGCGTTTCCGACCGAATCCTGCTCGACCGGTAGCTCCAGCATCGCCTCGAGTTGGCCTGCTGGCCCGTCGATAAACAGCCTTTTTGAACGGGGTGGTTTCAACATTGGGGTTTCCGGGGTGGATAGATTCGTGAATACTGCTGTAAAATTATGATCTTATGTAATGTCGGAATCAATTGATGCCTGAACTCAACGTCATACATATTGCCATTATCGCCGCGATGACGGTCGCGGGTGCCATTGTCGGTTGGGTACTCCGCGGAAACCGGTCAAAAAACGAAAAGGCAGCCGTGAATGCTAGCTGGCAAGAGCAGATGAATGCGCAGCGGACTGAACACGATCGCCTGACGGAACAGAACACGGCTTTGATGGAACAGGTCAGCCAATATCTGGCTTCCAACAATGATGCCAAGAATCGCGCTAAGGAGTTATCACTCGCTGTTCAGGAGGCGTATTCACGACGCGACGAGTTACAGCGTGAGATCAAGGACGTCCGCGGCAACCTCGAGGTTGCAATGACCGAACGCGATCAGCTGCAGACAAACATCAGTTCCAGAGAAGGAGAAAGTGCGAGCGCCGCAGACAAAGACGCACGTATCAAAAAATTACAGACCGAACTCGAGAACTGGCAAAACCGACTCCCGCCGCTCATCGAGAAATTTCGTCTAAGAAACGAAGACGCAGAACGTCTGGAGGCGGATTTTGAAGCTGCAAACGCGCGGATTGCCGAACTTGAGGCCTCGCTTGAGTCAAGCGAGACTCGAGTTGAACCGGTTAGCGATCCGGACGCACTGACTGACGGTCGTGACGCCTCTAATGATCCCATCGACGAGGACTTTGACGATGAGGCTGACGATGAGGCTGAA
>CAZMRZ010000002.1:53728-90024 GCA_964568835.1 uncultured Woeseiaceae bacterium
CGAGGACGAGGACGAGCCGGTCAACGGCTCGCGTGACAAATTGCAGGCAATAAAGGGCGTCGGTCCGGCCATTGAAAAAACACTCAATGAAATGGGCATTTTTCGCTTTCAGCAGATCGCTGAGATGAGCGAGTACGACATCAATCGCGTTGCGAAGCGTCTGAAAGGGTTTCGAAGCCGCATTTATCGCGAAGACTGGATAGGACAGGCGCGGGAATTACGTGATCAAGAATCCAGCGGCTAGGATCGTTGCCGCTGCGATAATCGTTGGCGGCCTCACCGTCGCACCTTTACTCGACAGAAGCGATCCGCCAAACGCGCGGCCAAGCGCTCCAGTTCCGACGAGCGCACCGCAGTTTCAGGTTCAATGGCGACAGGGCGAGCTGGCGTTGTCGGGTCATACCCGATCCAATAATCACGAACTGGATTTAATACAGGTCGCCAACAGCACTTTTACCGACAACGTCATCCTCACGGCGTTTGAACCGCTGGGTGTGGTGCCTGATTATTGGGATGATTTGACCACTCAAGTTGTCTACCTGCTCGCCGTAACCAGCTCCGCTAACGCGAACCTGTCACCGGATCAGCTCGATATTCGTGGCGTGATCGTGGATGAGTTGTCCTGGGAAAGTCGGCTCAATGCCGTTCGGAATGCGCTGCCACGGCAGGTAGCTCTTAATATTGACACGCAGCTTGTCGATGAAGCGATCGACCTGTCCGCCGTTTGTGATCAGGCATTCGCCAACTTCGAAGTCGGTCCAATCAACTTTGCGGAATCGAGTAGCAAGTTTCGAGCCTCCGCCTATCCGAGACTGAGTCGTTTGCTTGCGCTTGCGAGCACATGCGAGGATTCATGGGTTTCAGTGACCGGGCATACGGACGCTTCGGGCAGCGAAGGCTGGAACCAGCACCTTAGTATGCAACGCGCGCATGCCGTCGGCGACTACCTTGTCTCGGGCGGCGTGGATCGTGCTCGACTATTGCTTGCCGGTGTTGGCTCTTCGAGCCCGATTGCCGATGACACCACCCGCCATGGGCGCAGCCTCAATCGCCGAATTGATATCGAATTAAGCCTGGCTCAGCAGAACCACTAATCGGGCGTAGTCAGCTTCAGCAGTTCGATCGTGAAGATCAACGTTGCGTTCGGTGGAATTTCGCCGCGCCCTGGTGGGCCATAGGCCAGGTCACCGGCAACCACCAGTTCGCGTGTTTCGCCTTCCAGCATACAGGGGACGCCCATATCCCAACCCTTGATCACCTGACCAGCACCCAGCTGGAACTGGAAGACGTTATTGCCGGACTCCCAGATGAACTGACCATGCTTGTCCTCGGCTGCCTCGTCGTACAACCAAAGCCAAACGTTGGTGTCCGCATAATCACCTTCGACCGCCGCACGCCCATAACCGTTCTTGACGATTCTAGCTATCAGGCCCGGCGCAATTTCGATATTGCCGGACTCGTCGGCGACTGGACAGTCGACGAAGGTCACTTCGGATTCACTCTTGTCCATTGCTGCTTCCTCTGTGACGGCCTCTTCAGCTGGCTTGCTGCAAGCGGCCAGTGCCACTGCAGAAATAGTGGCTAGCAGTGCGATTTTGTTCTTCATTATTTCTTATCCTCGAAATCAAGTGACGCGGAGTTAATGCAATATCGCAAGCCGGTGGGTTGTGGGCCGTCTTCAAATACATGCCCGAGGTGCGCATCGCAGTTCTTACAAACCACTTCGCGTCGCACCATGCCGTGACTCTTGTCGGTGATCGTACGTACGTTATCACCCGCCATTGGTAGCCAGAAACTTGGCCAGCCTGAGCCCGAATCATATTTGTGCTCGGAGCTGAACAATGCCGTATCGCAACAGACGCAACGGTACGTACCGTCATCCTTGTGGTCGACGTACTTGCCTGTAAACGGACGTTCAGTCGCCGCCTTTTGGGTGACCTCGAACTGCTCCGCGTCCAGCTTCGTTCGTAAATCTTTGTCGTCAGGCTTGCTCATTATTAACTTCCTCGACATTAACGTCCTCAACAACGGCGTCTTCGATATTCAGTATAAATCGATTCATTCGCTGCACATATTCGGCCGGATTCGTAAGCTGCGAGCCTTCGGCAAGCAGCGCATGATCCAGGACAATATTGGACAATGCGGCAAAACGCCCTTCATTCTCTTCGTCCAACAATCGCGCAATGAGTGGATGTTCGACGTTGATTTCAAGAATTGGTTTGGACTCGGGCAGTGCCTGGCCACTGGCCTCCAACATTCGTCGCACCTGCGGATTGATATCCTGGTCGCTGGCGACTACGCAAGCCGGGGAATCAACCAGGCGACGGCTGACGTTTACCCCATCGACGCGTTCGCTCAAAACACCCTGAATTTTTTCGAGCAACGATTTGTTCTCGTCATTCAGGTCATCTTGCGCTTTATCCGCCGCGTCGTCGGGCATATCCAGTGCTTCTCGCGCAACATCGACCAACGCCTTGCCCTCATACTCCGCCAGGCCTTCCGCCAGCCACGCATCGATGCGATCGGTCAACAGCAATACTTCAACGCCGCGACTTCGCAGCTGCTCAATGTGTGGACTCGCAACAGCGGTCGCGTAGTTTTCAGCCAGGATGAAGTAGATCTTGTCCTGATCCTCTTTGGCCCTCTCGATGTAGTCATCAAGTGACTGGTCCTGCGTGTCATTGCCATTGTACGTCGTCGCGAATCGCAGCAGCTTCGCAAGCTTGTCTTTGTTGGCATTATCTTCAACGAGGCCTTCTTTAAGTACCTGCCCGAAATCGCCCCAAAACTTTTGGTAGTCGTCCTTATTGCTCGCGATCTTCTTCAGCATATCCAGGACACGACGAGTCAGCGCGCCACGCATCGCCATCAGGTCGGGGTTTTGCTGCAATAGCTCGCGCGACACGTTCAACGGCAGATCCGATGAGTCGACGATACCTTTCACGAAGCGCAGGTACAACGGCAAGAACTGCTCGGCGTCGTCCATGATGAAGACTCGCTGTACGTAGAGCTTCAGTCCGCGCGGAGCCTCTCTGTTCCACAAATCGAATGGTGCTGATCCCGGGATGTAGAGCAGGCTCGTATACTCACGCTTCCCTTCGACGCGGTTATGACTCCATGTCAGTGGATCCGCAAAATCATGCGACAAGTGTTTGTAAAACTCTTTGTACTCGTCCTCAGTCACATCGGATCGTGATCGGGTCCAGAGCGCTGTCGCCGAGTTAACGACCTTTGATTCGGCCTTTTCATCGCCCAGGTCCGTCAGGGACACAGGAAAACCAATGTGATCTGAGTACTTGCGAATCAGAGACTCGATACGAAAGGACTCAGCGAATTCAGCTTCATCCTCTTTCAGGTGCAGCGTAACTTTAGTGCCTCGCTCCTCACGCTCGATGTTCTCGATCGTGAATTCGCCCTCACCCTCAGATTCCCAGCGTACAGCCGCATCAACGTCCGATCCGGCCCGGCGCGACTCAACAGTGACTTTGTCGGCAACGATAAATGCTGAATAGAACCCAACGCCGAACTGTCCGATCAAATGTGCATCGTGTTGTTTGTCACCGGTCATTTGCTGCAAAAATTCTGCAGTACCAGATTTCGCGATCGTGCCCAGGTTGTCGATAAGCTCATCGCGGGACATGCCGATGCCGTTGTCGATAACGGATAGAATGCGCGCACCCTTATCGACCTCAATAGAAATTCCGAGTTCCGTATCCTCGGCGAGGAGCTCAGGGCTGGCCAACGCTTCGAATCGTAGCTTGTCGGCCGCATCTGAGGCGTTCGAAATCAATTCGCGAAGAAAGATTTCCTTGTTGCTGTACAGAGAATGGATCATCAGCTGCAGTAGCTGACGAACCTCGGTCTGAAAACCGAGGGTTTCGCGCTGGTCACTCACGCAATCGTCTCCCGACGTCAAAAGGGACACACACGATATGGCCTCCACAGGCTATTTCAAGGCTGGGCGGAACATTTGGGTTGGAAAAGTCAGGCCAGAAGAATGAGGCCCGGGAAATCAGGCGGTACGCGTCCAGCTTCCTGGCGGCGAGGTCACTGACCGATACAGCAGTGTCACGAACAGCAGGATGGATGTCGCAAGCGCGATAGGCGCATGCAGCGTTGCCAGCCATATTCCAGCCAGTGCGCCGACCCCAAGGGTCAGGAACGAGAACAAGGCAAAGGCAGCGCGACGCAGCCGTTCGATGATCAGACCGACCATTCCGTAGAGGTCGTCCAGATCATCAAGATACTGTAGAAGTCTTTCCATAATGTTTTGTCCGCCTAGCGAACTATGGTGAGCAGCGGGCCGGCACTTTCAGTGTCGCCGCAGTGAGTTTCCGATTCATCCAGCAACGCGTTGTTGGATTCCTTCGCATGTGCGATCGCACGATGGAAGAGTTCCCAGCGCTGGCGGGCTGATTCACTGGTTAGCGCCTCGACCGGCGATTCATTTTTTGGTTGCTTCTTTGACATAGTCACGTCAACGTTTTTTCAATTGGTAAATGGACTATAGAGGGGGTGGGTTTCTGACTCCGTGAGGCAAGTCACAGCTTGCTCCACAACCTGGCTCGGAGGCCGCTTTTTAAGCCAAAATAAGACGCAGTTCCGACGATTTTCGGGACCTGATTCACAGTCGATGAGCTTCGATTTGGGAGCGCTGCGGCCCTAACGTAAAACGCCGACATTAGTCGGCGTTTTGGTAGAAACTATTGAGGTTGTTTAGATTCGTCAATCGTCCGTGTCCTGATCCTTGGACCAGTTACGCTTAACCTGATCCGACCACTCGCGATACCCTTTCCACGAGTACAGCGACGGATCAATCCCGGAACGACGACCGTGCGGCGTCGGCGCTTTCGATATCCAGCGACGATACTGCTGCCACCCATCTGCGTCATTAGCCGCTGGCTCTTTGTTATCGAGCGTCGCGTCTTTTGCTTTGGCATCCCGCTCGGCTTCCGTGCCGTAGCTGTCTGGCCATTTCATATGTTTGCTATCTGGCATAATTTTGCTCAGTCAGTCCGTTGAACAAATCCTAATAGCCATTCACCATAAATCACAGGAACTGCATCACAATGCACCTCCCCATTTTATCTTTTATAATCAGAGACTTAAGCGTTGGTTTTACTTAATCAGGTAGCAGGGGTCGTAATCCCGACCGGAAATCTTCATGCGCTTCTGCTCAACGAAGGCCGTCAGCAGCTTATCCAGCATATCCATGATTCGTTGCGAACCATTGATTTGAAACGGTCCCTTGCGTTCGATTTGCTCCGCTGTATCTTCGCGGACATTGCCTGAAACTATGCCGGAGAACACGCGCCGGAGGTTAGCGGCCAAAATATGCGTCGGCAGGTCTTCGTTGATGTCCAGCCCCAGCATCGACTCATGAGTCGCGACGAATGGGGTTTGAAATTCGCGGTCGACCCTAAGGCGCCAGTTGAAATAAAAGGCGTCGCCATGCTTCTTCCTAAACTCGAGAACATCCTCAAGACGAATCTTGATTTCCTGGGCAACTGCGCGAGGATCATCAATGATGATCTTGTAGTGCTTTTGCGCATTCGGCCCGAGCGTCGCGGCAATGAACTCGTCGATCTGACGAAAGTAGGCTGCCGAGCTCGCAGGTCCCGTCATCACCAGTGGCAAGGGTTGGCCCGCATTGTCAGGGTGAAGAAGAATGCCGAGGATATACAGAATCTCCTCTGCCGTACCGACGCCGCCTGGGAATACAACAATACCGTGACTGGTTCTGACGAACGCCTCCAGTCGCTTCTCCATGTCCGGCATGATCACCAGTGAGTTTACGATCGGATTGGGGGACTCAGCGGCGATAATCCCAGGCTCAGTAATACCAACATAGCGACCGTTACTGATGCGCTGTTTGGCGTGACCGATCGTCGCACCTTTCATCGGCCCTTTCATCGCCCCTGGCCCGCAGCCCGTACAGACGTCGAGGGCACGCAGACCCATCTCATAGCCCACAAGTTTTGAATAATCGTACTCGACGCGGCTGATGGCGTGCCCGCCCCAGCAAACCACCATATTGACCTCAGCCGGTAGCCTCAGGAGCTTCGCGTTTCGCACTATGTGGAAAACGGCGTTCGTGATGCCCTCAGACGAATCGAGGTCGAAGCGACCACCGTCGAAAATCTCGTGGCGTGTATAGACGATGTCACGCAACACAGCGGATAACAGCTCGCGCGTTCCGCGAATCATTACGCCGTCGACAAAAGCCTGTGCCGGCGCATTCTTCAGTAGCACCTTGAGGCCGCGATCCTGCTGAACAAAACTGACCTCGAAGTCATTGTAGGTCTCGAGTACTTCTTTCGCGTCATCGGTATCGTTGCCGGAGTTCAGCACGGCCAACATGCATCGACGTAGCAGGGGATACAGACCGCCCGTGCCGCTGCTTTTGAGCAGGTCGACTTCCAGTTGCGAAAGAACCTCGAGGGACCCTTCAGGCCAAATCTCGGCGTCGACGCGAGCCCCTGACTCGGCCATGCGCTTGTGCTGGTCCGTCAAGGTCGAATTTCTATCGGCGTATCGTCGCCAATCATCAACCAGATATCGATCATGTCCGAGTTGGACACCGCAATACAGCCATTGGTCCAGTCCTGAGTCCGGTAGTAGGTTTCCGAGCGTGACGGAACGTTTGGCTGGCCGTGAATCATGATTGCACCGCCCGGCTGGAGGCCCTTCTGATTGGCTTCTTGCCGATCTGTAGCATTGGGGTATGAAACGTGAATAGACAGGAAATACTCGCTGCTGGGATTGCGCATATCGAGCAAGTACCTGCCCTCGGGGGTCTTGAAATCGCCTTCCTTTTTCTTATCGCCTTCGGGTCGAATCCCGAGCGCAATCTTGAAAGTACGAAATATCTCGCCTTCATTGAGCAAATAGAGCTCACGATCCGATTTATCAATAATGACCTCATCCGCCACGGGGAATTCGCCCGCCTGCAGAAAGCTCGGTATCAACGCAAGAAGGACCGCGCATAGTGTTATTGATCGCATCATCATGGTTCTAGCCTAGCAAACCTCCGCCTTTGGGAAAACGCTCTATATCACACATGGGAGTTTCTGATGATCTAGACGTTGCGCCCGGCGATCCAGCCGATCGCAAATCCAATGCCTCCGGCGACGCTCGTATAGACCGGCAAGTACTGAAAAATGCGGTCGGGAAAGATGGCGTCGGTAAACATATCGTTCAAATTGATCGAATAAGCATAGTGCAGATAGAGCGCCAGACCCAGCGCGGGTATTGAGTAGCCTGCAACACCCATCGGAAGTCCTTTGCCCGCTCCTGCCCATCGTCCGTCGCCGCGATACAAAACGAACGCCGACAGCAATACAAGCAGCGCAAGCGGCACCCAATTGCGTGCAACATACGGCCCTCCGTTCTGCACATCGTCAAACCAGAGTCCCGCGGCCAGCGAAACCAGAAGCACAGGCAGCAATCGCCAGATCGTGCGCTTGGCGGAGCCTCGCATCAGCCTCGTTCGGCGTCGCTGAGCAAAGGCATCTGGACCTTGGTGCCAGGCCGAACCTTATGCATGTCGACACCCGGATTGTATTGCCGGAAAAGCCAGATCGGGACGTTGTACTTGCGCAGTGCCAACACCCAGATGGATTCACCCGATTTTATCGTGTGTTCCGTGACCCCTGATATAACGTGCTCTCGAAAATAGCTGTCCTGTTGCGATCGGTGAAAGGCGATCCGCCGCTCTTCGAAACCCTTCGCATCGACGGTATCGAGATCCAGCTTGATGCGCTGACCGACGGCGACCGGTGTACGGAATGCCAAACCATTCAGGTCACGCAAGCGTTGCGTTTTGATTTGTAGCCAGTCGCCAAAATGGCCCAGCGTCTCCAACGGCTGAACCTCGATCGTTCTGTCGGCAGCGACGCTGTAGTCGCTGGGGTCCGATAGTAAGGATGTTTGAATCGCGCCCAACGGGGAGGCTGAAAGGTCGCCGGCCATCGGACCGGCCGTTATTTCCGGTTCGACTGCCGGGATTTCCGCCACCGCCACCGCCGCCGCAACCACAGGCGCTACCGCCGGCGCGGGTCCGGCAGCGGGCAGTCGTAGCTGTTGCCCGGCGCGGATAGTGTATCGGCTGTTGAGATTATTCAGGGCCGCCAAAATCGAAACTCGTGTTGAGTAGGTTTCCGCTATTTGCGAAAGCGTGTCGCCTCGCGCGACGCGATGAAACATATCCGGCAACTGTTTTTCGAAAACCGCGTCGGCCGGCAGGGACGCGACCAGTTGCGAAAGCGGTTGCTGCAACCCGGCTGTGGGATAACGCAATTCAAATCCCTTTGGCAAATACTTGCTCTCCTGCCATACGGTCGCTTGTAGCGCGCGGTTGTGCCGCGCGAGATTTTTCGGCGTTGTGCCCAGCGCTTTCGTCATTCCAGCGACCGATACATAAGACGATAACTTCGTGACTGAGTAGTCAGTGGGTGCTTCCGCCACTACGCCGGGGAAGTATTTTTCGACGTTTTGATCGACTTCTTTCGCGGCGAGAAAGGCGACGTAAAAGTTTCTCGAGGCGAAACCGAATGTCCTGCCTTTGTATTTACGAAGAATATCGACATAGGCCGTATCGCCAAATTCTCGCATCGCGCGACGCACACCGCCGAGGCCGTGGTTATAGGCCGTAATGGCCATCGGCCAGTTACCCGTGATCGAATAGTTATAGGCCATCAGGCGACCGGCTGCGCGTGTCGCCGCAAACGGGTCGTTTCTCTCATCGACAACGTGGTCAACTCTCATAAATCGTCGCCCGGTACTGCGTGTGAATTGCCATATGCCGGACGCGCCCACGTGAGAACGGGCATTTGGATTGTAGGATGACTCGACGTGAGGTAATGCCGCGATCTCAATCGGGACATTCAATGCAGTGAACTCTTTGTTCACGTGATCACGCCAGCGCCCCGAACGTTGCAGTCCTTCTTTGAATCGATCTTTCAGTCCCTGCTGATACCGAATCCGGCCGACGGCATTTTTTAGCGTCTGATTGCTGACGTTCGCCGGCCACAGCGCCAGCACCCGCGTCTCTTCTGCTGTCAGATTGCCGCGCTTGCCGCTCGCGAGCGACCTCAATACGGCTTGCAGACTCTTGCGGCGCTTCTCCACCCGCCGCTGCCGCTCCCGGCGCGATAGCTTTTCCGGCATAACCAGGCGCTCGTAGACGATGGCCAGATCGCGATTATCGTGCAATACGCCCTCGTCATTGCCGTAGGTCGTGAAGACGTCGACCCAGAAATCAACATCTGCTTGTAGCTCCTTCGGCTGCGGAAACGTCTGCTCGGCAGCCGCCAATCCGGAAAAAGTGACAAATAGCAGTAATAAAAGGGGTTTTGAGCTTGTCATTTATATTTATTCAAGTTTCAATCGCAAATCATTGATTACTTCACGGAAAAAGCCAGCGAAATGCCGTATTTTCAGGGCACTATGAGTCCTTTATACCGAAAATCTGACATCTGTAGCCGTGTTTGCCAACATCTGGCCGGTTTCGTCCTGCTTGTGCTTTTCTCCACCGCCAACGCGGGCGAAGAAGCCGTTGATCCTACCGACAATGGCATCGACATACTTGAGGATTCGACTGACGATATCGATTCTCGTTCCAGCGAAACCTCCGTCGCCGCCGAAAATCTTCTTGTGCCCGAAATCACTCGAGTCTATATGGGCCCGTTAGCGGACGCCGTCACGGATGCTGAAGGTACCGCCAGACCACTGGAATTGCTCGGCACGCAAATCGAACCGGGTACAACGCAACGGCTATCGTGGTCCGCAACTGAATTGTTCGAAGGGGTGCCGGTATCGACGCCGGTGCTGGTTACCAACGGCATCGCACCCGGTCCGACATTGTGTCTGACCGCGGCTGTGCATGGCGACGAACTCAACGGCATTGAAATGATTCGACGTGTATTCCACGACGTCGAACCGAGCAAACTCGCCGGTGCACTCATTGGTGTGCCCATCGTCAACGTGCAGGGGTTTCGGCGCGGCTCACGCTACTTACCCGATCGGCGTGATCTCAATCGATATTTTCCGGGTAACCCGAACGGCAGCGCAGCCGCCCGAATTGCGCACTCATTATTCAACGATGTCATCATGAGTTGTGACGCACTCGTCGACTTGCACACGGGATCCTTCGAACGTTCGAACCTGCCGCAACTTCGTGCGGACCTTCGCAATCCGGATGTCCTCACTTTGACCCACGGTTTCGGGGCTATGGTCGTGCTGCACAGTAAGCCAACCGTTGGCACGCTGCGTTACGCTGCAACGCTCGCGGGAATTCCGGCCGTTACAGTAGAAGCCGGCGGACCGTCGCAACTCGAACTCGTCGAGGTAAGGCATGGCGTTAAGGGTATCGAGACATTGCTGACGACACTCGGCATGACTCGCCGCACGCGACTTTGGGGTGACCCCGAACCCGTCTACTATCGATCGTCCTGGGTACGCGCAGACAATGGCGGCATCCTGCTGTCCGACGTATCGCTCGGCAGCACCGTACGCAAAGGCGATTTGCTGGGCTCAATTACAGACCCGATGAGTAATGCGCGAACCGAACTGCGCTCGCCCTATTCCGGCCGAATTATCGGTATGGCCAGAAACCAGGTTGTTATGCCCGGTTTCGCCGCTTTTCACGTTGGCATTCAAACCGACGAGGTTTCAGCGACTGAAGAAAACGTCGACGTCGCGCAAAAACCGGTCGATGGTGGTTACGTAGACAGCATGTCCGAGTAAACTGCGGTCGCAATGGCCGCTGAACGAAAACCACTTCATAGCTACTGGGGTCCAAAATACTGGCCGACATGGATTGGTATGGGCATCCTGCGCCTGGTCTGTCTGCTGCCGCATAAAGTCGCTCTGGCGGCCGGAAGGCTGATTGGACGATTAGCGCACAGCACTGGCGCTTCGCGTCGCGCAATCGTTCGACGAAACATCGAGCTTTGTTTTTCCGACCTGAGTCCCGACGAACGCGATGCGCTCGCGTTTGATCATTTCAAAGCCCTCGGCATGACCTTGATCGAAATGGGTCTGGGGCGCTGGGCCAGTGACAAACACCTGGCCTCAATTACAACGATGAAGGGCGTCGAGCATTTGCAGGATGCGGTGAAAAGCGGGCGCGGCGTCATATTACTTAGCGCTCACTTCACGACACTCGAGATCAGTGGTCGCGTCCTGGCGCAGAACAGCCCGCCGTTTGATGCGGTTTTTCGCGAGAACCACAGCGCATTCATCACTGAGTTGCAGCGGAGTGGACGCGAACGCGCTGCTGACGACACGATTGAAAAACGAGACATCAAAAAGATGGTGCGCAGCCTGAGAGCCGGACGCCCGGTCTGGTACGCACCGGACCAGAGCTACAGCCGCAAGGGTGCCGAAGTCATCGAGTTCTTCGGTGTGCCAGCGATGCAAACAACCGCGACATCAACCCTCGCACGACTGGGCAAAGCCGTAGCAATCCCGTTCTTCCCATGCCGACTGCCCGATGGCAGTTACGAAATGACCTTGCTCCCGCCCTTCGATAACTTTCCGAGCGACGACCCGGTCGCCGATACCAAACGCTACAACGACGTGCTGGAAGCGCATATCCGAACATGCCCGGAGCAGTACTTTTGGGTTCACCGCAAATTCAAGGATTTGCCGGACGATTACCCGGACTACTATTCCGAACGCGCGGCGTCGAAATAACCTTCCAGCAGCTGATCCCAGTTAGCCCTGTGGAAATGCAGCGTCGGCTCTAGTCCCAGGATTTTTACCAGGGAGCGATTCAAGCGACTCAGTGTTTCCTGTTGCCATGGGCCTGGCGACTTGAGCGCACCTTTGTCGAAATCGAGCATCCAGACATCGCCATCCTTGTCGATCTGGATGTTATAGGCGTTCATATCCGCGTGATAGACGCCGGCTTCGTGGAATTTCCAGATCGACGCGCCGAGTCTTTGCCAAAACCCCTCGCCTCGATCGGCTGTCGAAATATATTCCGATAGCGAGACAACACCCGGAATACGGACGGTAATCAGGTCGGCCGTATAGAAAGTCCCGCGGCGGCAAAAGCGCGCAGCCGCAGGACGCGGAACATTCATGTTGTTCGCGGCTAGCTTGTCGAGCAGGCGCCATTCCATGAACGATCGCGTCAGATCCTCACCGGAAAAAACATAGGAATCCCGAATAAACTTGCCCAGCAGACCGCCGCGCCGGTAGTGACGTAGCACGAACTGCCGCGGCACATTGCCCACGAATATCGTATTTCCACGCCCGGCGGATCGTAATGGTCCGGTCAGGACTTCGGCGTGCGGCCAACCGGCCGCGGTGAATCGCTCAGGCGAAATCTGGTTGATAATCGCCTTATCGTATAGGATGGCGCCGTTCTTGGTTCTCTCGACGGTTTCGGTCAACGGGTCCGTCCTTTTCTCTTGTCTGATCAGATTCTAAAAAAACAGCCAGAAAACATATGTGTCGTTCGACTCTCTGCGATCGGCGACACGTGCCATGCTCTTGCTGTCGTTCGTCGTATTCAGGACAACTGGCCTGATACGAAAATAACCTGGGTCATCGGCAAGACTGAAGCGCAGCTCTTAGCTGATATACCCGACATCGAGTTTATCATCTTCGACAAATCCAAAGGCCGTCGTGCGTATAAAGATGTGCGAAGCGCGCTGGGCGACAAGCGCTTTGATATTGCATTGTGTATGCATGCGTCCATGCGCGCGAATCTTCTCTATCCCTCGATACACGCTCCGATTCGTCTGGGCTTCGACCGTAAGCGCGCGAAGGACTTCCAATGGCTGTTTACGAACAAACGTATCGCTGCGGCGCATGGCGAGCACGCACTGGAAGCGATGATGTCATTTGCATCTCACATTGGCGTCGCGCCGCAAGCCATTCGATGGGATATACCGCTTGATGAGGAAGTCCGGGAATTCGCCGCTGACTACCGAAGCCCAAACAGGCCCTTGGTTCTCATCAGCCCCTGTAGCAGCAATCGAAGCCGCAACTTCCGCAACTGGAGCGTCGAAAACTACACGAAGACGATTGAGCATCTCAACAACAAGGGATGCCGGGTCGTGTTAACGGGCGGTCCGAGCGACATCGAGGTCGAATACGGAAAAGCGCTATCGGCCAACGGAGCGGCCGACGATTTGATCGGCAAGACGTCGCTCAAACAACTGGCCGCACTGATCGACGCCTCCGACCTCGTCATTTGCCCCGACTCCGGACCGGCACATATTGCGACGTCTTTCAGTACACCGGTACTTGGGCTGTATGCGACTACAAACCCTGATCGCACGGGGCCATTCGCATCACGTGAGCTGACGGCGAATCGATACCCCGACGCGGCACTCAAGTACCTGGGCAAGCCACATGACGATTTGCGCTGGGGACAGCGAGTTCGCCATCCGGACGCGATGAACTTGATCACGGTTGAGGATGTCGCCGGAAAAATTGACGGTTTTTTCGACCTTGATTCTCGATCGGGCCACGTGCGATGAAACTCTCGATCATCACGGTTAGCTACAAATCCTGGGGGCACCTCGAAGCGGCTCTGAGCGCATTAGCCGGAGATTTTCCCGAGGACTGGGAAATTATTGTCGTCGACAATGAGTCGAACCCGGCTGATTTCGACGCATTCACCGTGCGATTTCCGTGGGCGACATTCATAGCAAATCCGCATAACAGTGGTTTCAGCTTCGGCTGCAATCTTGGTGCCGCAAGGGCAAGCGGTGAACAACTACTGTTTATGAATCCCGATGTGATTGCGAAAGTAGAGGACATCCAAAAACTCATTCAGATCAAGAAACAGAACGACATCGGTATTGTGGCACCCCGGCAAGTCACTGCCAGCGGCAAAGCCCAGAAAGTTTTTGATGACTTTCCGAACCTCTTGAATCAGAGCAAAACACTCAAGGCCTTGCTGCGAGTAATTTATCCATCTCGTTATCGCGACCCACGAGCGGAATACACCGAGCTTACTTACTGCGACTGGGTAACGGGCTCGGTATTACTCATTGGACATGAAGACTTCACCGCGATTGGTGGATGGTCGGAAGACTATTGGATGTATGTCGAGGATGCGGATCTTTGTCGCAAAGCCACAGACTGCGGCTTTAGTGTTGCTTACGCTCCCGAAGTCGAAGTTATTCATGCGCACGGCGGATCGAGTCGACTGAACGTGGCCGTAAAATCGATGACCAAGCTTGAGGTCATCATCTCGAAGCATGTTTATACCCGGAATCACACACGGGGGCTCACACGTTGGATTACGCATACACTGATCGTCTTACTACGGATACCGATGCCGATCGTTGCCGCGCTGCTGGACCTCGCCACGTTTCGGCAGGTCCCGACACTACGGGTTCGTAGTGGAATGCTCGCAGGGCTTGTACGTTATTACGCCGGCGTCATTGGCAGCGGTTCATGGCTGAGCCCGCGCGCGTTGGCCAATCAACCGTCGGAATAGTTCTTGCTGATCCAGTCCCGGTAGCTACCGTCCATCACGGCACGCCACCACGTTTCATTATTCAACATCCAGCTCAAGGTCAACTGAAATCCGGATTCAAAATCTTCGGCGGGTTTGTAGCCCAATTCGGACTCCGCGAGCGACGCATCGATGGCATAGCGCCAGTCGTGGCCCAGTCTGTCTTTCACAAACGTAATTAGCGACTCCGTTTTTTGAGCGCTCGCCGCTGGCGCATCGGGAAACTGTTTCGCAAGATTTGCGTCGCTCTCGAACGCTGCATCAATGCTCATGCACAGCTGATTGACAATGTCGATGTTTCGCCACTCGTTGTTACCACCGATATTGTAGGTGCCGCCGATTTTGCCTTTGTTCATGACGAGATCAATGCCGCGACAATGATCCTCGACATAGAGCCAATCACGAATATTCGACCCATCGCCGTAGACCGGTAAAGGCCTGCCGGTCACAGCATTGACGATCATTAACGGGATGAGTTTTTCCGGGAACTGATACGGGCCGTAGTTGTTCGAGCAATTGCTCGTCGTCACCTGCATGCCGAAAGTATGGTGATACGAGCGCACCAGGTGATCGGAGGCCGCTTTGCTGGCGGCGTAGGGGGAATTCGGTGCGTATAGCGTCTGCTCCGTGAACGCCGGATCGTCCGCTCCCAGCGTACCGTAAACCTCGTCGGTCGAGACGTGATGAAACAGATGCGTCGATGGCGCGGTATCGCTGTCTATCCAGTGCTTTCGTGCCGCCATCAACAGGTTGTTGGTGCCGATGACATTCGTCTGGATAAACGCGTCCGGCTCATGGATCGAACGATCCACATGCGATTCAGCGGCGAAATGCACAATCGTGTCAATCTGCTCCTGCTGCATCAACTCGTCGATCAATACAGGTTCCAGAATGTTGCCGTGAACGAAGCGGTAATTTTCCTTCCCGGCTATCGTTTCGAGGTTGGCGAGATTGCCCGCGTAGGTCAGCGCATCCAGAACAACCAGTCGATCAGCTGGATAGTGTTCGCTCCAGTAGCGAGCGAAATTGGCACCAATAAATCCGGCACCGCCCGTGACCATTATTTTGCGTCCAGCGGTCATCGCAGAGTCGTCTCATCGAGAACGCCGAGCAGGTATTCGCCATAACCATTCTTGCCAAGACTTTGTGCCAGGGTCCTCAGTTGTGCTGCATCGATCAAGCCATTATTGTAGGCAATCTCTTCCGGGCAACAGATCTTAAGTCCTTGTCTTTGTTCGATTATTTGGACGAACTGAGCGGCCTCAAGCAGCGAGTCGTGGGTGCCGGTGTCCAGCCAGGCGGCACCGCGTCCAATGAGCTCAACCCGCAAAGCGTCATCATCAAGATACAGACGATTGATGTCCGTGATCTCGAGTTCGCCGCGCACTGACGGCTTAAGATTTCTGGCGAATTCCACCACGCGAGAATCGTAAAAATACAATCCGGTCACTGCGTAGTTGGACTTCGGTTCGGTCGGCTTCTCTTCGATCCCGATTGCCTTGCCGTTGTCATCGAAATGTACGACACCGTAACGCTCCGGGTCCTTCACGTGATAGGCGAAGACCGTTGCACCATGGGAATTCTCGGCAACCGAGTGGAGCTGCGCCTGAAGCCCGTGACCGTAAAAAATATTGTCGCCCAGAACTAACGCGACTGACTCACCGGTGATGAACTCTTCACCAATAATGAATGCTTGTGCCAAGCCGCCCGGTTCGGGCTGAACCGCATAGGCGATTGACATTCCCCACTGGCTGCCGTCACCCAGTAATTTGCGGAACGCGTTTTGGTCATCTGGCGTCGTAATGACGAGGACATCCTGAATACCGGCCATCATCAGCGTCGACAGGGGGTAATAGATCATTGGCTTGTCGTAAATCGGCATAAGCTGTTTGCTGACCGACAGCGTCAGAGGATGTAGTCGGGAGCCGGTACCGCCGGCGAGAATGATGCCTTTCGTCGTTCTATTCTTCATTAACAATGCTCATATCAGCGCTCGCCCTTCGCATCGACAATCTTAAAGACTGGGATCGGAATAATGTATTTTCCACCGGTAGTACTGAACTCTGACGTGCTCGCGATAATTTCCTTCGCGAAATTCCAGGCAAGTACTAGAAGGTAGTCCGGAGGATCTTCAGCCAATACCGCTCGATCAACGATCGGGATTCCCGTTCCTGGAATTAGGCAAATTGTACGCGGTAGGACGACAATAATCACCGCAACTATGCTAGAAATCCACTGAATTTCATCTCGGATTCGGGCATCATTCGCTTCAGATTCAGTCTCGCTACGCTCGGAATATCATGCGAAAACTACTCAACAAACGGCTCGTAAAGTTCGGACCATTCGACATGCTTCACGAGCATCCTGAGGTCCTCAAACCAATGGATCTCGGTTATCTGGCCGCCAATCTCAACAGCATCGCGTTTTACGATTTGATTATCGTTTTTGACAAGAAAAAGCGCGTATTGCCGAAGTCCGAGCTACGGTAGGCCCCATGAGTTCCACGTTTGATAGACCTATTCGGGTGTTGTGCGTCATGGGTGAGAGCGACCCGGCAGAGACGGGATCGTTTATCGAGATGCACCGCATGGGGATCGATATAACCGTTATCACCTGGCCGGGCACGGTCAACCACGATGCGCTGGTTGCCGCTGGTGTTCCTACAATTCCTTACGTTTTGAAGTGGAAGCTGAGTCCGCCGTGCATACGTTTCATCCGTGCGGAACTCAAACGCAAGCGTTATGACGTGCTGCATATGCTCGACAAACGAGCGACGATGAACGGCCTAATGGCCTCTATCGGCATCGACATAAAACTCGTCTCCTACCGCGGAATTGTCGGCAACATCGCGTACTGGAGCCCCCAATCATGGCTGCATCTTCTCAATCCGCGACTCGATCGAATCATCTGTGTTTGTGAAGCTATTCGCCGCAATCTGCTCGATCTTGGCTTCCCGGGAATGCGCTTGCGGCGCGATGTTCCGGTTACGATTCATAAAGGTCACAACCCGGAGCTCTATGACGGTGACGCCGAAGATATCACGCAATTTGGCATACCGAACGACACCTTTGTCGTTGCCTGCACGGTGCGCGCCGTTCCGAGGAAGGGCGTACCCGTATTCATCGAAGCGATAAATGGCCTGCCGCCGGGTTTGGACATTCACATCCTGATGGCAGGCACAAAGATGGACAGTCCGCTGCACCGGTCGCTCGTGGCGAAAAATCGATACGCCGAGCGAATCCATCTGTTTGGTTTTCTGAATCGCATGCCATGGATCCTGAAGGGTGTGGATGTATCGGTACTCCCGTCGCTGAAACGCGAGGGTCTGCCGCGAGCGATGCTTGAGGCGATGATCTCGGGGGTCGTTCCGATAGTCACTACTTCGGGCGGTAACCCGGAATTGGTCGAAAACGACGTGTCCGGTTTCGTCGTCGAACCCGGTGATCCGGTCGCGATTCGGGAAAAACTCCTGGAACTATACAATGACAGGGAAAAACTGGCCCGGATGAGCGCCGCGGCAAAGCAGCGCACGCTTACTCACTTCACGATTGAAAAAACGGCGCAGGAAACCATCGCCGTATATCGGGACATGCTGGAAGAATCGGCTCTCTGAGCAGTCTCCGCGTTATTCTTTCGCATCCGTCATGTGATATTCGGAGCCGCAATAAGGGCACTTCGCCTCGCCGGTCGTTTCGATGGGTAAATAGACCTTCGGGTGCGAATTCCACAGGTACATCCCGGGCATGGGACAGCTGAGCGGCAGGTCCTTGGTTCGGACACCGTATGTGTTCTGGGCATTCGCCGGAATCAATTTTTGGTCAACGGTGCCTGCTTTTCCTGCCATGAGGTTCTCTTCGGATTTGCTAGCTGGATTGCTAGCTGGAAATCGAATTATAGGCTCAGCCCAGCCACTCTTGCCAGACTGTGGCGACGAATTCCCGCTCTGAAGCAAAATCACCCGCATCGCACAGCGCTTTTTGACCGTCGAGGACGAGTCGATGCACTTGCAGTCGATAATTCCGATAGATGTCTTGCAGCTTTTCGCCGATGTCCTGTTTCAGCAAGCCGGCGATGACAAGCGCGTCAAGCTGCCGAATGTTGTCGGAAAAATGGATGACATCAGGGTGTGCGCCCGCCTCACGAAGCACCAGATACTGCACCAGAAATTCGATATCGCCGATACCGCCGCTACCGTGCTTCAGGTCGAATAACTCCTTGCTGCTCCGATCAAGCTCTTTGCGCATTCTGAGGCGCATCTTGATCACGTCATCCCGAAGTTTTTCGCGACGCACTCTATTGACCAAAGTTTCGTGTCGGATACGCTCAAATTCGTCGACGATTCTGTCGCTGCCGGCAACCGCACGCGCACGCAGCAACGCCTGGTGTTCCCAGGTCCATGCATTTTCTTCCTGGTAGCGCTCAAACGCTTCGGTATTCGATACGAGCAGCCCGGAACGCCCGTCCGGTCGCAGGCGAGTGTCAATCTCATACAGTTCGCCCGAGCCCGTTTGAGTGGTGAGGAAATGAACCAGGCGCCTTACAAGACGGGCGAAGAACATCGTGTTGTCCAGCGGCTTTTCGCCGTCGGTCATTTGCTGTTCACCGCGGGAGTCGTGCAGAAAAACGATATCCAGGTCAGAACCGTATGAGAGTTCCAGACCGCCGAGCTTGCCGTAAGCAACAATACCGAAACCCGCCTCATGCGCCGCACCATTCAATACGTAATGCGGTGTGCCGTGCCGCGCCGTCAGATCGCTCCAGGCAACACGCAGTGCTTTATCCAGAACGACTTCGGCAAGCCAGGTGAGTCCGTCGCTGACCTTCATTATCGGTAGTTTGTGGTTGAAGTCCGCGACGGCAATTCGAAACATCGCGGCGCGTTGAAACTGCGCAATGATCTGCATTTGCTCCTCGCTGTCGCCGTCTGGATCAGGACCCAGTCTGTCCTGCAGCTCGCTGGCCAGAACGTCCTTTGTAACGCCGTCCGAGTAAATTCTCGGATCAAGCAGTTCGTCAAGAAGCGCCGGGTAGCGCGCGATTTGATCCGCAATGTAGTGACTGCGAGCACAAATATTAACGAGCCTGGACAAGGCCTGCCGGTTTTCGTTGAGCAATGCCAGATAGGCACTCCGGCGCAGTATACGTTCGGTCACTGCCAGCGTACGCGATAGCGCGGAAACCGGATTCTCCGATTCGGTTACCAGCTCAAGCAGCGTTGGGAGAAACCGCTGCAGGCGTTCGTCGGACACGGAGTCCACCTGCCGGGTCTGTGAGGACGACGCAAAAGCCGTCATTGTCTCGGCCAGTTTGGTCGCATCCGGGCCAGTGAGTTCGTCCGCCCAGTCGGCGGCACTCGCGCGGGAGTCCCATAAGCGACTGAATATGCGCGATTTCGGGCTTTCACCCTCTCGCCCCCGGAATGCGACCGCGTCGAATTGAGCGGATATCGCCTTGCGATGTCCGTCGACTTCGTCGACCAGCACGCTCCAGGACTTGCAGCCCATTGCCAAACACAATCGCTGCCGATCGATATCGGTCGTCGGTAGATCGTGCGTTTGTTCGTCGCGAATTGCCTGGATGAAATTCTCCAAACGCCGCAAGTATCGATAACCGTTTCGAATAACTTTCGCATCATCGACAGTGATGCCACGCGCGCTTACCAGCAACGGCAGCACCGTTTGCAGTTCGCGGCACTGCAAAGTGGGTTCGCTGCCACCGCGCACGAGCTGCAACGCCTGTACGATGAACTCGGCTTCTCGAATCCCGCCCGGGCCCAGTTTTACGTTGTTCGCAAGTTCCCGCCGCCGAACTTCCACTGCGATCATCTGTTGCATTTCGCGAACCGATTCGAAAACGCCGTAGTCGAGGTATCGTCGATAGACGAAGGGTCTGATCAGATTATCATTCAGGTCGTCAGCAATACTCGCGGCCGGCTGTGGCCCAACGATTCGCGCTTTGACATAGGCGTAGCGCTCCCAGTCACGGCCGTGCTGCAGCAGATAGGATTCCAGAGCGGCGAAACTCACCACAGGCGGTCCGCTATCGCCGAAGGGCCTTAACCGCGTGTCGATTCTAAAGACGAATCCGTCGGCCGTGACTTCATCGATCAAGGCAATGATCAGTCTCGATAGTCGCGTGAAATACTCTTGCGCGCTCAAGCGACGCTTACCGTCGGTTTGGCCGTCCTCCGCGAAGCAAAAAATGAGGTCAATATCGGACGAAAAATTCAGTTCTCTACCGCCGAGTTTTCCCATGCCAAGAATGACTAACGGAACAACGTCGCCCGCAGCATTTCGAGGGCGCCCAAAACGTGGCTGCAATTGCTCTTCGCCATACCGCGTCGCAGCATCCAGCAGGCGGTCAGCCAACAGGGACAACTGCTGGAGCGTCTCGTCGAGATCTGCCAGTTGCTGTGTTTCCCGAAACAGAATCCGTAACAAGGCTCGATTGCGGTAGCGTCGCAGTTCCGATTTTACGATCGCTGGCTCGGCATCACTGGACGCGATCGATGCGACGAAAGCATCAATGTGGTCGTCGGCGGGCGTCGCGAAGTCCGAGGCGTTTTCAATGAACCATGATGATTCACGCAACAACACTTTGGCGGCAAACTCGCTGCAGGCCACAAGGCGGGCCGTTGCTTCAATCAGGTCCCCAGGCAGCTCGATGCCCTGCTCGGCAAGCCTGTCAAAGAACCGACTGACAGCTGGCCTGAGCGGCTCAGGCAGATTGTCGATGGTTTGATCGGCCGTATTCCCCATGCGCTCAGTCTAACCAACCATGTCCTGCGCCGACACTGTTACGAAAAAAGCGCATCTCTGGCAGTATCCAGACATGAGCAACAAACACCTTCTTATTGTCTATCACTCACAATCCGGCTCGACGTCGAAGATGGCCGACGCCGTAATTGCTGGTGCTAAAAACGATGAAATCGAGGGCGTGGACGTCCGAGTCATGTCCGCGCTCGATGCGTCCAGCGAGGATCTGCTTTGGGCTGACGCCTTCATCCTCGGTACGCCCGAGAACTTTGGCTACATGAGTGGTGCGATGAAGGTTTTTCTGGACCGCATCTACTACGACTGTGAAGGCAAGGTCGATGGCAGGGCATTCGCGCTCTTTGTTCGAGCCGGCAACGACGGCACGGGTGCGATCAGCAGTATCAGAAAAATCCTGACAGGACTGTCCGTCAAAGAGGTTCAGGAACCGGTGTTGATTGCCGGAGATTTCGACGCAGCACGCCTTGCCGACTGCGAAGAACTCGGATTAACGCTGGCCGCCGGACTGGAAGCAGGAGTCTACTAGGACGCTTCGGCTTCGTGAGCTCTGGGGCTGACGCCCGACAGGTCTTCGAGCACCGATTCAAGTGATATGGGTTTACCGACGATATGTCCCTGCGCGAAGTCAACGCCCAGTTTGCGCACGAGCTTCCGGGTTTCCTCGGTCTCAACGTATTCGGCCACGGTCTTGAGTTCCATCACCTTGGCGACCTGAGTGATAGCCGCAACCATCGATTCAGAAATACGGTTGTCAGTGATATCGCGTATGAATCCGCCGTCGATTTTCAGCGTATCGACGTTGAAGTTTTTCAGGTAGGCGAATGAGCTCAGCCCGGCGCCAAAGTCATCGAGGGAAATCTGACAACCACGCTCGCGCAGCCGGTCAATGAAGGCTTGCGCTTTCTTGAGGTTTGAAACCGCTGCCGACTCCGTAATCTCGAAGCAGAGTGATGAGTCAGAAATATCGCTACGATCTATTTCTTCCTCAATGAAGTCCAGAAAGTCATCGTCGCCAATCGACTGGCCGGACAGATTCACCGCGAAAACGGCCTTCTGGCATCCTACCGACTCGTGTACTTCAGCGAGCTTGGCGATGGTCGTTGAAACCACCCAACGGTCAATCTGCGGCATCATTCGGTAACGCTCGGCAGCTGAGAACAGCGCACCAGTCTCCACCCGACCACCTTCGCCGTCCCCCATGCGGAGTAGTATCTCGAAGCGCGGATTTTCGGACTCATTCGTCAGGCTGGCGATGGGCTGTGCCAATAGTTCGAATTCGTCGCCGTCCAGGGCCTGCTGAATCTCCGCAACCAGCTGCATATCATCATAGCGACGCACTACGCTGCGATTACCTTCATCGTAAATCTCGATGCGATCACGTCCGTGTTCCTTCGCCGCCTCGCAGGCCATTCGCGCGGTTGTCAGCGCGTTGCCGTCCTCGTAGCTGCCGCGGTCGAACTCGGAGATACCGATACTCATCGTGACCTGTAATGACCGGTCACCTTCCAGGTAGCGCAGCGAGGACGCACGATCTCGTACGCTGTTGGCATAGTCCAGCGCCTCCTCGGAGCTGGCGTGGGTCAATAACATGCAAAAATCGTCGCCAGTGAGTCGTGACAGGACGGCACTATTCGGCAGGTCCTCTTCAAGCAAGCGCGCGAATCGCATGATGACCTCGTCTCCCGCCTGTCGACTGAACGTATCGTTCACCAACTGCAGGTTATCGAGATCGAAGTAGATAAGCTGGTGAGTCTCAGCGTCGGACTTTAGCGTTTCGAAAGACTCATGCAGTTGTGCCTCGAATCCCGAGCGATTCATGAGGCCGGTCATCGAATCGAATGACTGCTTAATGACGTATTCGACCTTCCGGCCGATATGCGACATGAACCGTCTATCCGCCTTAGTAAATTTGCTGCCGTCAACACGGCCCAGTTGCGCCAGCACGCCCTCAACGTTGCTCTGTTTATCGAGCAATGGGCAAAGCAACGCCTGATAGCCGGTCTCGGCACTGTCCGGGCCATCATCTGCCGGAATCTCGAAAACGACGGGTTTGCGCTGGCCGTCGAGATTCGGCATCAGCTGATCGACAAGATATCGGTCGAGTACCTTGCGATTGACATTCTTCCAGCTCGAGTGCGTTGCGCTGATGCGTATTCTCTTGGACGGAATCAACAACACGCTGTAGTTGATCCCCAGATAACGCCCGCTGCGTCCCACGAGTTGGGCAAGGCCTGAATGGCGTTGTGACGTGCCATGAATTTTCTCATCAACCTCGTAGAGAAACTCGAGCTCTTTCTCAAAGACGTCATTGTTGCGCTCAAGGTCGCGTAATTCGTGATCCATTCGAAGGCTTTCAGCAATCATTTCGATGGCCGGCTCGAGAATATTCTTGATGAGGCTCGGGTTGAAAGATGCGGACTTGCCCTCGTTCTTTGAGAACAACGCAACCAAGAGCCCAGCTCGATGATGCATTTCACCCGGCACAGCCAGTGCCAGAGCCGTGCGACCCGAGGGCAGCGTTCGCCGCAGGGATTCGCTTTCACTGTTCAGATCATTCAGAACTTCGCGGGGTAGCTCGTTAACGAAATTGTCAACTTCGTAGTCTTCGGCACCATCGCTGTTCCAGATGCAATCTCTTTCGTGGCCGTACAAGGAGAACACCTGTGCGCGCGGCACCAGCGAATGCAGCAAGCCGCCGGCTTTACCGATATTTCGCTCGGTTGCGAGTACGTGAACGTCTGCTGACAAAATGATCCTGGGGCAATGAACGGATTGAATTCAGTGCTTCACGATGCCAGCGGGGGGGTATTGGTACTGTGACTTAAGTCTCAGGTGAAACGGTATGAGGCCAGTAGAACAGCCACATTCAGCCTATTCTGAGCAATCGGTCACAAGCTCTCCAGCCAGTCGTCATCAGAACCTTCATTAACGCCCTCGAACAACGGCGTGCTGAGGTAGCGTTCACCCGTGTCCGGCAACATGGCGAGAATCACAGATCCTTTCGGAGCTTTCTCCGCGATGGCTAATGCAGCCGCTAACGTAGCGCCCGATGAAATACCCGTGAAGATGCCTTCTTTGTGCGCCAACTCTCGCGATACTTCAATCGACCGCTCATCCGTTACTGGGACCAATTCGTCAAAAACCTCGCGATTCAGCAGATCGGGTATGAAGTCCGGCGTCCAGCCCTGGATTTTGTGTGGTGCCCAGTCAGCACCTGACAACAGTGCTGCGCTTGCCGGCTCCGTCGCAACGACTTTGATGTCCGGGCGGGCCGCCTTCAGGATCTCGCCCGCGCCGGTCATTGTTCCACCGGTGCCGTATCCCGACACCCAGTAATCCAGTCGCCTACCCGCAAAATCCTTGAGAATTTCTGGCCCCGTGGTATTGCGGTGAAAGGCCGGGTTCGCCTCGTTCTCAAATTGCCGGGCGAGAAACCAGCCATGTTTCTCCGCGAGCTCTTCGGCTCTCTTCACCATACCCGTGCCGCGCTCTGCCGCCGGCGAAAGAATCACCTTGGCACCCATACCGCGCATGATCTTGCGCCGTTCAATCGAAAATGAATCCGCCATTATTGCAACGAACTGATAGCCCTTCGCCGCACAGACCATTGCCAGCGCCACACCCGTGTTTCCTGATGTCGCTTCAATAACCGTTTGGCCGGGCTTCAACGTCCCGCGTTGTTCAGCGTCGTTAATGATTGCAAATGCCAGTCGGTCTTTGACCGATGCCAGCGGATTAAACGACTCCACCTTCACATACAATTCGACGTGGTCAGGGCCCATATTATTGAGCCGTACGATCGGGGTATTGCCAATGGTTTCGAGAATATTGTTGTAGATCATTTTTTTGTTAGCCTTTTTGAGCGATCCTGATGTCAGGTTTAGCATATTTATGCGCGGATTGCGGCTCTCGGTCTTGCTGCTCGCCGCCCAGGGCCGCAACCTCCCCGATGATCAGCATCGCAGGAGCCGTTACGCGATGTGCATCAGCCAACAATGTCAGTTGGCCAAGCGTTCCTCGAATGACGCGTTGTTCCGGCGTCGTTCCTTTTTCTATGATGGCAATGGGCGTATCGGCAGCACGGCCATGCTTGACCAGGTTGTTCATCAAGTCGCCGAATCGCCGGACGGCCATGTAAAACGCCAGCGTTTGCGTGTCTCTTGCAAGCGCGGCCCAATCGAGATTATCGAGCGAGTCTTTGCCGTGAGCCGTAACGAAGGCCACTGACTGCGATAGCTCGCGGTGAGTCAGCGGAATTCCGGCATATGCCGCACAACCGGCAGCTGCAGTGATGCCGGGAACGACCTGATGCGCCAGGCCAAGTTTCTGCAGCGCCTCGGCTTCTTCACCGCCCCGTCCGAAAATAAACGGATCACCGCCCTTTAAGCGGCAGACTCGTTTCCCGGAACGAACAAGATCCACCAAAAGCGCATTGATTTCCTCTTGAGAATTCGCGAGGCAACCCGGTGTCTTGCCGACGGAAATCAGATCGGTGTCGCGCCGCGCCATTGCCAGCACCTCCGATGAGACAAGCCGATCGTGAAGGATGACATCGGCCATCTGCATAATTTGTAGCGCACGAACGGTCAGCAAACCCGGATCGCCAGGGCCTGCTCCGACCAGCCAGGCCTCGCCAGCCTGCTCTTTCGTCGAATCGTCAAGCAATTGACTTAGCCTGGCTTCCGCGGCCGTGATATCACCGGAGATAGCGTCGCTGGCGATCGGTCCGTCGAACACCGACTCCCAGAAGCGTCGACGACTCAACAAATCGCCCAAGTGTTTGCCGACCCGCTCACGCCAATCACGAGCCAATGACGCGAGCGTCGATATTCCTGCGGGCAACATCATCTCGATCTGGGCGCGCAGCTTTCGAGCCAATACAGGAGCCGCGCCGCCGGAAGAGATGGCAACGACGACCGCGCCCCGATCAACGATCGCCGGCGTGATGTAACTGCAGTTCTTGATATCGTCGACACCATTGCAAAAAATGCCGGCTTCCGTCGCATGCCGATAGACGGCCTGTTCGACTTCGGGGATGCCAGTCGCGCTCACGACGAGCCAATGGCCAGCGATATCCGACGGTCGGAATTCACGAGCGACCAGTCGATGGTCGTTTGCCTTGGCGAGATCTCGCAGCGCCGCATTGAACTCCGGCGCCACGACGGTGACCGTCGCACCGGCGGAACTCATCAGCCGCACCTTTCGTAAAGCGATGTCCCCGCCGCCAACGACAAGGCACGCGCGATCGCGAAGATTGAGAAAAGCGGGGAAATAGTCCACTGATTTGTCCTTTGGCTGGGGCTTCACTATATCCGTGGCCGGCAAAGCCCAAAAGACGGGCTGTTTCTGCCGATATAGCTTTGAGTTATAAGAATCTGTTATACGTAAGAGAGGATTTGAAACTGAATAGGCCATTCGCGGTCAGATACATGAACGAGGCTGAGCAAAACCACTGATGAAGCTGCAACAACTCAAATATCTTTTGGCCATTGTCGACAACGGACTGAACATCACCGCTGCCGCCGAACGCATGTATACGAGCCAACCTGGCGTCAGCAAGCAGCTCAAACTGCTGGAAGAAGAGCTGGGCATGCAGTTGTTCACGCGCAAGGGAAAAAGCCTCGGTGGTATCACCGCCGGCGGTCATCAGGTCATTGAGCGCGCGCGCATTATCATGCGTGAAGCGGACAACATTCGGGGCCTGGCCTCGGACTACTATCAGGAAGAAGAGGGTTCTCTTGCGATAGCGACGACACACACGCAAGCGCGATACGTGCTACCGGATATCGTCGCCGAATTCCGCAAGCGCTTTCCCAAGGTGGGGCTGAACCTGCACCAGGGAACATCGGAACAGATCGCGGATATGGTTTCCGCCAACGACATCGACTTTGCCATTGCGACCGGCTCCAACGAGTTATTCGCAGACCTGATGTTGGTGCCCAGCTACCGTTGGGATCGATCCATCGTCGTCCCGAAGGGTCATGACCTGACCAAACTCGATCGCAAAATCACTTTGCAGGACCTCGCCGAGTTTCCATTGGTCACCTATGTCTTCAGTTTCGGCGGCCAGTCTTCACTTAAAACTGCATTCGCGAATGAAGGCCTGGATCCAGACGTCGTGTTCACGGCGCGCGACGCCGACGTCATTAAGACCTATGTTCGAATGGGTCTCGGTGTCGGAATTGTCGCCAGCATGGCGGCCGATTGTGCGGACAGGAAAGACCTGACGGTTATCGACGCGGAGGGATTGTTTCCTCGCAGCACGACCTGGATCGGCTACCGAAAGAACGCGGTATTGAGGCGATACATGGTTGAATTTATTCAACTTTTTGCATCGCACGTATCGGCGAAGCAGCTTGAAGATATTCGCCGCGCCGAGTCACAGGAAGATATCGACAGCCTGTTCGATGCCTCAAAACTGCCCGTACGCGGTGGCTGCGCTGAAGACGTAACCGAAGCCGCTTGAGCTCGCTGAACTAGTACTCAAGCTTGCGACACGCCCGGCCGAGCGCCTTTCGAAACTCGTCATGCTTTGCCAGCTGTCGCGCAAAGTCCGACTCGGACGAACCTCCCTTGGCGCGCAACAGTTGCCGCATCCGACGCTTCGCATCCGGCGGCCACGATGACGGCTTCGCAGCGGCAACGATCGGTGCAATCGCTCTGAACGACCGCCGCTCCGCTGGCGTCCAACGATGGTAGTTGCGCAGTCGCAGTTTCCTGGCGACGTCTCCGGCAACGACATCAACCGCATCATGCCGGCTCGTTTTTCCAGTATCGGCCAAAACAGTCGTTGCCAGTCTGGAACTCGCGGCCAACCACTCCTCTTCGAAGAGTTCGCTCGCGCGAGCGCCCGGCAAGGACAGATGCATGTCGCAACCCGCGAGCATTCGTAGCGTTTTTACGCTGCTGCGATAACGCGCTTCGGTCTTTTTCTTTTCGGCTTCGCGCGATGCGAGCTCTCGAATATGTTTCGTAACCGGTCGAAAGCCCAATCGATAGTAAAACCAGAAAGCGCCGCTTTGCAGTGCTTCGCGATTGTCTCCACCGAACTGGTAGGGGTTGATGATGAAGCGTGAACATCCGCTCAGAAAATGAAAGACGCGCAGCACCTGAACCCAGAGAAACGATGCCTCGCTACCGCGGAATTCGTCGAAAATATTGATCCCGGTGTTCGCTTGTCTGAATAATGCACTCGATCCGCCGTAACCGATTGGCACACCATTCGACAGAATAAGAAAACCCATCGTGCATTCGATCGGATAACGATGCTCCGGTCGCAGTCCGAAAACAGCGATCGACACGCCGTCGCCGACATCGAATTCATAAACCTCATCGGGATTCGCGTGATTGAAGTGATGGGTTTCGCGATGCCGCACAGCGAGCGACGCCATCGCCACGTCCAGAAGTGCCTTGCCGCGCTTCTTTGCCACTTTGCAAAGTGATCCAAACGGTCGCTGAATTTCGCTTTTAACGTTACGCGGAGTGCCGCGCATGCCGGCCTCTCGGGTTCGTACGCTGGCGATCGGCATGATGTTTTGAGACTTAGACAGACCGCAGTTTCCCAGATCGCAAATCAGTGGCAAGTCTGCAGCCTCATATAAATAGTGGCCGTTTGAGGTCGACGGCATTTTTCGGACTTGCGCCAGGAGCCAGTCGAAATCTGTCCCGTTCGTGCCCGCTCGCGCCAAATCCAGCCATTCGCGTGCCGTTACGTACCCGCTGTCAAAAAACTCGTCCTCACTCGGCTCCAGGAGGCACCTCAGCAGGTCATCAACCTGTTCGTCGTTTTCGACCGCAGGCCAGTCAATGGACACCGCGCCGGGGGCTATTTTCGCCAACCATTCAGCGACCGGTCGTGAGAATCGATAGTAGAGGATGGTCCCGGCGATGCCACTGTCGATCAATTCCTGTCGTCTTGATCTCGCTAATTTGGCAACTCGTGCATCGAAGTTTGCCAGTTGTCGTCGCGCATCGCCGTGTTCCTCCAACGACGTCGGGAACGCCATCCCGAAACACAGATTTCTGTGCAGGAGCAATAGCTGTCTGGCAGATGAATTATCGCGCCGCATCACCAGCTTTACCTTAGCCGGGTACGGGTCAGGAACAATAGGTAATTGTCGGGGGGTCGTGCTATTAGGCTATGGACTGTCCTGACTATGCTGACTGCACATCACGAAACGACTCGCCGAAGTCCAGCTCATGCAGGCCGCACTCGCGTTTGAGCCCAAAGAATCTCGTATCTTCGATGGAATCGACTTCGGCTAATGACTTTGTCGTGTGCACGTCACCAATCGAGACATAGCCCTTCTCCCACAGCGGGTGATAGGGCAGATCGTGTTTCTTCAGATAGTCGTAGATGTCCTTGTCTGTCCAATCGGCGATCGGATATACCTTGAATCGGTCGCCAGAACGTTCAACGAACGGCGTGTCCGCACGCTCGATCGACTGACTTCGGCGCAGACCGGAGAACCACGTGCCAACGCTCAATTCCTCGATCGCACGCTGCATCGGCTCGACCTTGTTTTCCTGATTGTAGGCCTCCAGACCCGCCAAACCCTGCTCCCAGCGCTTGCCGTGTTTTTGTTCCTGCCATGCGGCAGACCTTCCGGGGGCATAGACCTTCATGTTCAGTGCGAGCCGATCCACAAGCTCGTCGACGAACCGATACGTTTCGGGAAAAAGATAACCGGAGTCAATAAGCACAACGGGAATATCCGGCTGCTGTTGTGACACGAGGTGCAGCATCACAGCCGACTGCGCGCCAAAACTCGAACTCACAATGTGCTGCCCGGGCAAGGTCTTCAGAGCCGACGCGACTCTGGCTTCAGCTGTCATGGATCAGTCTCCCGGCCGTGACTTCTTTCGTCGTACCGCTTCGAATCAAAAAATCTCCGAAGTGCTCGTCCGCGTTTCTTTCAGTAGCGAACGCTGCAAAAAGTGGATTGAGTGCTCTCAAAACTTCCTCCTCGTTCGCGTTATCCAGGAAGGGAGCACCCAATCGCTCGCCCGCGAAGCCTGCACCCAGGAAAAGGGTGTATCGACCAGGGCCTTTCCCGACCAGACCGATCTCTGCAATGTAAGGCCGCGCGCAACCATTGGGACAGCCCGTCATTCGTATCGTGATTGGCTCATCGGCCAGTCCGTGCTGTTGTAGCGCCCCATCCAGCTTGTCGATCAGCGACGGCAAATAGCGCTCGCTCTCGGCCATCGCAAGACCGCAGGTTGGAAATGCAACGCAAGCCATCGAATTGAGTCGGAGGGGACTGGCATGGACGTTGTTCTCTATGCCGAATTCAGCAAGCAGGGCCTCGACGTCAGCTTTGTCCTTGTCTGCGACTTTGCTAATCATCAGATTCTGATTCGGCGTCAGGCGAAATTCTGATTTGTGCTTTTGTGCGATCGCGCGAAGCCCACTCAGGAGGCGCCGATTTCCGACATCCGCTACACGGCCGCCCTCTACAAACAAGCCGTAGTGCCAGACACCAACGCTATCTTTCTGCCAACCATAAACGTCACCGTTCGCAACAAACGCGTATTTCTCCGCTGTCGCGAACTCGATACCCGAGCGTTGCTTGACTTCACTTCGGAACCAGTCAAGCCCGCGATCGTCAATCGTGTATTTGAGACGGGCGTGCTTTCGGTTGGTGCGATCACCGTTATCCCGTTGTGTCGTAACCACGGCTTCTGCCACCGCGAGTACATGCTCCGGAGCGATGAATCCGAGCACATCACCAAGCCGTGGGTATGTATCCTTCTCGCCATGCGTCATACCCATGCCGCCGCCGACGGTTACATTAAATCCGGCAATCTCCCCGTTCTTCACTATGGTGATGAAACCGAGGTCCTGCGTGAATACGTCCACGTCGTTCTGCGGCGGCACAACGAAGGCCACTTTGAATTTTCGCGGCAGGTAGGTATCACCATAGATCGGCTCTGCTTCCGCCTTTGACGACTCTATCTTCTTACCGTCCAGCCATATCTCGTGGTAAGCACGGCTCTTCGGCATCAGGTGTTCCGACAACGCTTCCGCATGATGCTGAATGTCTCGATGGATGTTCGACAAAGCCGGCAGTGGCGGCGACATGACATTGCGATTGACGTCGCCGCAGGCGGCGATTGTATCGAGCGTCGCTTGATTTATTTCAGCAACGGTCTGTTTGAGATCGCGCTTTACAACGCCGTGATACTGAATCGCCTGGCGAGTCGTAAGACGAATCGACTGATTAGCGTGCTCGGTCGCGATACGATCCAGACCCAGCCATTGTGCGGTTGTCACAAGTCCACCCGGGATACGTGCTCGGATCATGAAACTGAACGCAGGCTCCAGCTTCTGTCGTTTCCTTTCGCTACGAATGTCGCGATCGTCCTGCTGATAGATCCCGTGAAACTTCGACAACTGCGTGTCTGAATCCGCGATAGCTCCCGTCAATGGATCGACGAGGCCCTCGGCAATCGTGCCGCGCAGATTGCGACTCGCCGCTTTGATCTTCTCTACTTCGGTGAAATCAACGCCTGACATCAGTAAACGTCCCGCTGATAGCGGCCCAAGCCGCGCAGGTCTTTCAACTTTTGCGCGGCTGCATCAACCTCAATCCCGCCGTGAGTTGCGAGCACATCGATGATCGCGTCATGGACGTCATTTGCCATTTGCTTGGCATCGCCGCAGACATAGATGGCCGCACCGCTCTCGATCCAGCGATACAATTCGGCGCCGTTCTCTCGAATACGGTCCTGCACATAGATCTTCTGCTTTTGGTCTCTCGAAAACGCAACGTCGAGTCGCGTCAGGAGACCTTGTTTGAGGTGGCGCTGCCATTCAAGCTGGTACAGGAAATCGCTGTCGAAATTCCTGTCGCCGAAGAACAGCCAGCTATCACCCTGTGCACCCTGCTCAACTCTCTGCTCCATGAACGCCCTGAAAGGTGCAACGCCCGTGCCTGGGCCGATCATGATAATCGGAACACCTGCATCGGGTAATCGGAATCGCGAATTTCTGTCCACGAAAACCGAAACTGTCTGACCTTCTTCCAGTCGATCGGCAAGATGCGTGGAAGCCGATCCCCAGTGCTCCTTGCCGAAAGCCTCGTAGCGAACGGCAGCGACGGTCAAATGGACTTCGTCAGGGTTGGCTTCCAGGCTGGAAGCAATCGAATACGAGCGTGGACCGAGACGACGCAACATCGAAACAAATTGCTGCGCGTCGACGGCTGCCGGATAACGGCGAATGACATCAATAACTTGATGCTCATCAACGAACTCGGTGAGTAATTTCGGATCGCTGGATTCCAGTAGCGAGCTGAGATCGTCGTTACCCGCGTTGGCGGCCCAGTCCCTTAGAAAACCAAGGTTAACGACAGTGATTTCAAGCGCATTGCTTAGCGCGTCAATCAGTGAAAGTGCATCATCCTTGACGGTGACGCCGGCATTTGCGTCAAAACTCAACTCGGCCAATAGCTCTGCGACCAACTGCGGCGGGTTGCTGGCAACGACCGCCAAGGAGTCACCCGGCTCGTACGTGAGCCCGGACCCCTCAATCGACAATTCAATATGGCGTACGTCCTTGCTGGAGGAACCGCCGGTGATTTTTTGATTCACCAGCACTTCGGCCGGAAACGGGTTCGTCTTGTTATAGGCAGAAGCAGTTTCTACTGCGCGCAACACAGGAATGGCTGCCGCGCTTTCGGTCTGCAGAAGATCGGGCAGCGCCGACGCAATTCGATTTGCCCATTCGTTTGCGGGATCATCGTAGTCAAGATCGCACTCGACCAGCGCTTCAAAACGCTGAGCCCCTAACTCTGCCAGTCGTGCATCGAATTCCCGGCCGGTCTGACAGAAGTTAACGTAGCTGCTGTCACCTAGCGCCAGCACGGAGTACTTCAACTTATCGAGCGCAGGCGCCTTTTTCGACAACAGAAATTCGTGGAATAGCTCGGCATCATCCGGTGGATCCCCTTCACCGTGAGTGCTGACAACAAAAGTGACCAGGGATTCGCGTTTGAGGTTCGCGGGCTTGTAGTCGGCGAGGCTGATGGCTTCAGCCGTGAATCCCGCAGCACTGGCAAGACTGACTACCGCGGCCGCGACATCCTCACCGTTACCGGTTTGTGAGCCGAAAAGCACCGTCAGCTTATCGTCGCCGACGAGACTCTGCTGATTGGATGCCTGCGAAGAAAGCCCCGGGATAAATGCCGACTGACCGCCGGCTGCGAGTCCGGCCGCGTAGCCCGACACCCACTGCAATTGCTGCGTCGACAATCCGGACACCGCCGATTGAAGGCTATTCGTCTGTTCTGTATTCAGCGGCAATACGCCGGCGGGCAAACCACCCATAAGAGCAACTCCTGAATGCATCGAAGCCGCGCGTCATTGCGCGGCATTCAGGTTTACCTTAGGGGGCCGCTCTTATGACGTGAACGGTTTGTTTGTTATTCGCTTATAACAAGCGCGAATAACAGGCGCTCGCATCAATAGATGCGAATACCGCCATGGCGCATACGGCTGCGGCGATCGACCCACCACATTCCTGCCAGGATTCCAGCGATCAGACAAACGCCAATCGCAATAGCGACCCAGCTGAAGGGCAGGCTGCCCCTGTATTGCTCTTTGAGTCCCCGGATAGAGGCGTTTTCCTCATCCAGAGCGGCGATCCGTGCATTCGCTTCGCTGAGTTGCGAATCGAAGCTCGACGCGTCATTTCTCAGTGCCTCAATAGTCGCCGCCGGAGCTGCGAAGGCCTGTTTGGTCTCTTCGAGCTCGACGACCAGCCCATCACGTTCCGCCGTGATTTCGGCAACGATCAGTTTGGCCGGCTTGTCGTCCACGAGATAGGCCGCCTTCACCCAACCTTCTGTTCCGTCCGGCAATCGCACGTTGGCGTAATTTCGATCGCGCGACAAGATTTCCATGGCTTGCCCGCTGTCCAGCATTCGTGTCGACCGGCCGCTGGTGTCCTCCGCTTCGTAGAGCCCGAGTCGGAGATTGTCGGTCACATAAGCAGTATCGCCGAATGCGGTTAGCGGCAGCAGGACCAGCAACCCAATCGTTCCCCAAACTGTATGACGCATGCTTATCTCCTTTGCCCGCCGCGAGTGTACCTTATTGTTCGTATAGCCAACGCAGTAATGCCTCCTGCACTTCTTCACCAGGACCGCGGTGAATATCCTTGTAATTTTGCAGGGCGACGACGGCAAAACGACGACCCGATTTCGACTGCAGGTAACCCGCAATGGCGGTGACATGATCCATCGAACCCGTTTTCAGGTGCGCCTTGCCAACCAGGTCCGTATTCGAAAAACGGCGACGCAAGGTCCCGTCCAGACCGGACAAAGGAAGGGACGCGAGGTATTCCGGCATATACGGTTGTCGCCACGCGAACTGCAACATCGCCGCCATGTCCTTCGCCGTCGTTCGGGTTTCTCTGGAAAGACCGGCACCATTGGCGATCGCAATATCGGTGGAGCCAAGCCCCTTGTCTGCAAGCCAGCTCGATATCGCCGCACGGCCACTTTCCTCCGTCCCTGGAACGCCGTTAACTTCAGCCCCGAGTGTGTACAACAACTGGCGAGCCATCACATTATTACTGTGCTTGTTAATGCGCGCGATCATTTCACTCAGTGGCAGGGACGAAAACGACAGCAAAGGCTCGGCATCGTCTTCAACGACGACATTTCGCCACTGACCGTTGAGTGAACCGCCGGAGTCACGCCACATCGAATCAAAGAGTCCATACGTGAATTCGTTGTGAGATAGCGCGGTTCGATCCATGGCGTAGCGTTTGCAGCCATTTGGAAAGCGTCCCGAAAAAGTGATCTCGTCATCGCTTTCGTTCGTCGTAATAGTGATTCCACGTTGATAGCCACGGCAGCTGCCATTCGACAGACCCAGCCTGTTTGCGACCTGAAGGTTGTCGAGCGAGGGATCCATTTGCACGTCGACGGCACCGCTCTCGAGATCCGGTTCGAACCAATAGCGTACAACCTTGAAGTTCATCAGCAACGCATTAGGGGCAACGTTGTATGCGCGCAGCGGTTGCTGGTCAAAAGCCGCGGGATCATCGTCCCCAACATCGAACCAGCTGTCGTCCAGCAATAAATCGCCCGTGATTTCCTGCACTCCGGCACGGCGGATTCGTTGCAGTAATTGCCACACGCGTTCCGTTACGAGGTAAGGATCACCGTAGCCCTTCAGAACCAGGTTGCCGTCCAGACGACCGTTATCAATTTCGCCATCTGCAAACACATCCGTCCGCCAACGATAGGCCGGGCCCAGGATGTCGAGTCCGACAAGCGTTGTGAGTAGTTTGATGGTCGACGCCGGATTTCTCGCTGTATCACCTCGCCATTCAAGAACAGGATTGCCGGTTTCGACGTCGACAGCGTAAATACTGAGCGACTCCGCGGGCACGTTCCGAATAGTCAACGCGCTGCGAACTCCGATGGGTAAATCGGTGTCGCTTGCCTGCACACTTGTCGCCGACCCGCCCAACAGAACAATGATTAAAGCAATGACGATCTGCCTCATAGCGTCTTTTCCATCTTTTCTTGTTCTAACAAGTGTTTCTCCAGTGCTCGGGTCGCGGTTCGGTGAATCACCCAGGTCGCAGCAATAATAGCCGCAATGCCTGCTCCGATTATCCAGAAGCCCAATTCTGATGGGGCTGCCTCGCCTGACAATATCTGACCGACATCGCGCGCGAGAGTGCCAAGGTAAATAAACAGGGCGATGGCCGGCATCATCCCGACCGCTGTTGCAAAGAAGTGTGTACTCGCCCGCACCGACGTTGCGCCGTATACGTAGTTCAGCAAATTGAATGGGATAATTAACGATAATCGGGTCAACACTACGATGACGAACGCCTCTTCACGCAATGCCGCTTCAATGGCATGAACTCGCGCGTTATCCGCGACACGTTTGCGAACCCAGTTTCGCAACGCCCATCGCCCGAATTCAAAGGCGCTCTGCGCACCGAGCGGAACCGCTACCGCAGCGAATAAAAACCCGGGCAGAAAACCAAACAGGAAACCACCGATCATCATTGCCAC
>CAZMRZ010000002.1:90124-93986 GCA_964568835.1 uncultured Woeseiaceae bacterium
TTTGACTGTTCGAGCGCCTTTTCGATGTTGTTCTTCTGAAAATCCCGCATGTCTTTCTCTGTAAGCACTTCATTACTCGCAATAGAGGTTTCAGCGATCGCATCAATATCGATCTTAAGTCCCGGCATCGACAAGTCCAGTCGCAACACCTTGCCGGTTGAAAGGATCACCGCTCGTTCAATGACGTTTTTCAATTCGCGAACGTTTCCCGGCCAATTATACGCACGCAGATTCGCCGTCTGAGCACGCGTCAGTGTCAGCGGCGCGCGCCCGAAGTCCTTGCACGTTTGTTCCAGGAAATGCTGCGCAAGCTGCACGATATCTTCCCCTCGTTCTCGTAACGGTGGCACATCTACCGGAAAAACGCTGAGCCTGTAGAAGAGGTCTTCTCGAAACTTTCCGTCGACAATGAGTTGCTCCAGATTGCGATTGGTCGCCGCAATAACGCGCACGTCGACACTGCGCGTGACATCGTCACCCACTCGCTCAAATTCACTCTCCTGCAAGACACGCAGTAACTTCCCCTGCAGCTCCATCGGAATTTCTCCCACTTCATCGAGGAAGATCGTCCCTCCGTCGGCGAGTTGGAATCTACCAATGCGATCCCGATGCGCGCCCGTGAAGGCTCCTTTAACGTGGCCGAAGAATTCGCTCTCAAAGAGCTCCTTCGAAATCGATGCACAATTGACCTTTACGAGTGGGCCATCCGCCCGCGGGCTGTGCACGTGAATCGCATGCGCCACAAGCTCCTTGCCGACTCCCGATTCTCCCTGCACCAGAACGCTCGCAGGCGTTTCGGCCACTGCCTCGACACGCTTCATCATGCGGCGTAGCGCCGGGCTGGTACCGATGATGTGCCCGAAGTTCATCGCAACATTAACTTCTTCTCGGAGGTAGTCGCGCTCTCGCTCAAGCTCTTCACGCAGTCGCGCATTCTCGCTGAGCGTACGTCGCAACTCTCTCTCCGCGCGGCGTCGTTCGGTTACATCTTTGGACGCAACGAGCATTCGATCTACGTTGCCGTCATCGTCGTCGTGCGAGATGGCCGACATGACCAGGTCCAATACGGTGCCGTCTTTGGCCAGCATCTGGCGCTCCAGATTATTGAACTCACCGCTTTTGATCAGATCCTTCAGGCGTCCGTCGGCGTAAAACTTTCGGTCGCGTATGCTGAAGAAATCGGTAATAGGTCTCCCGATAACTTCTTCTCTTTGATAGCCCAGCTTCTGCAACCAGTGATCGGTGACGGTAACAATCAAGCCATCACCATCGACCGTGTGCAGCATTGCTGGCGTCGCGCGGTAGAGCGTTCTGTATTTGAAGTTTGCGCGCGCCTGATCCGAAATTTCCGCATACATGGCGACGGTGCGCATGAACTGGCCCTCGTGATCATACTCAATGATCGCGTTGGTCAGGCAGTCGACGACATCGCCCGAACGGGTGACGAAACTGATCGGTTTGTTTTCCAGCTTCCCGGTGCGCCGCAAAGCGGGTCGCAATTCATCGCGCACACGCGCTGCGCTGTCCGGCGTCGTGAATTGTTCCGGGCTCCGGCCGACCATCTCTTCGCGTTCGTAGCCCAGACGCTCGAGCATGGTGTCATTCACGTCGAGGTAGACGCCGTCTTCGGAAATCGAGGTCGCCATTGATGGCGACTTACGAAATATCCATTGGTAGTCGTCTTGCGTAATCATCGGCGCAGTTTATACGGTTTCTCGTAAATTATCTTACGGATTTCCGTAATTCACGGGATTCCGTAACAAACATATTTTAGTTAACTACATGTTTTTAAAGGTTTTTCAAAGTTGGCACGCGTTGTGCAATATAAGATTTGAAATCCAATCAAATACAGCGACGCATGGATTGTCGGAGCTGCACAAACTAAGGAATCGATCATGAAAAGCAAATACTTTGTAAACATCCTCGCGCTCTTGGGCGCCCTGGTTATCCTCGTCGGCGTTTCTGCGGCGGCAGGCATCGCGTTCGCTGGCGATATGGGAACGGTTGAAATTCACGGCTCAGCCCATAGTTAATAGCAACGACTAACCCCCAACGGCGGTTGCAGGCCAGAGATCTCTCCCCCTGACTTTCTGGCTATCAACCCCGTACTCACCGGAAGGACTTCGGTGAACAAACGGACCATGATGGTCCGGCGGCATCCCCCCTGCCGTAACGTTAAGGCGCCGGAGATTCTTCTTCGGCGCCTTTTTTATTGGGCGGCGGGATTATTCAGGATACTGCCGATGCGCTTCGGCACGGCTGGCTCGGCCATCGGCACCGCGACGGCTAATCATCTCGCGCAACTTGCGAAGCCATCGGCGCGCCCAAACGAATTCGACCGCCAAAATTGCCAGCCCTAACGGGATCACTACGATGGCAGGACCGGGCGTTAAGATCATCACAATGCCCAATAGCAGTACGCTGGCACCGACAACAGAAATCACGATTCGACGTCCGGTCGAATAGGTGAAATTGATGGCTTTTTTTATCATGGCCCAGGCGTTCGATCGATCAGGTCGTGTCGACCGACAAATGCAGATCCAGAAACTTGAGCGTACGACGCCAGGCATCCTCCGCGGTTGCGGCATCGTAGTTGGTGCCGGTTGGATTCGCGAAAGCATGTCCGACGCCGGGGTAGATATGCACTTCGTAGTTCTTGCGCAAGCGTTCCAGTGCGGCCCGAAACGCCTCTACTGACGCGACTTTTATGCCGGTGTCCTCGGCGCCGAAAAGGCCCAGAATCGGGGCACCGATTGGCCGTAGCGCGTCTTCGTCGTCAGTGACCTGACCGTAATAGATAACGCTCGCATCCAGTTCCTCGGGAAATAGTTGCGCTGTGCCTAAGGACCAACCGCCGCCAAAACACCAACCGATTGATCCGATCCGCGGCGCACCCGCGGTATTGCTGACAAAGTCAAAAGCGGCACGAATATTGGCCTTGCCCGAGTCAGGGTCTTCGATCGCCTCCATCATTAAGACCCGCGCTTCACCGGGCGAACTCGCTACTTTGCCTTTAAACATATCAACGGCGAAGACGATATAACCTTCGCCCGCCAGACGATCCGCCATAGCCCGGATATTGTCGTTCAGCCCCCACCATTCGTGGATCATGATGATCGCTGGCAGTGGCTCAAACATATCGGCCGGTGCGGCGAAGTAACCATAGACCAATTCATCCTTGTGCTCGGTATACGCCATCGTCTGTGAAACGACAGGGCGGGACGGAGCGAAACCAGCCGCCGGACTCGGCTCGGTAGTGTCGTTCGCATGTTCGCGAGACATCGCATCCACGTTCGCGCGCGCAGCAGCCGCGGCGCCAGTAGCCTCTGTCTCCACCTCGCACGCGGCAAGCGATAAGGCCGCTAGTGCCATTGTCAAAATAAAACCTGATCGCGTTGACTTGCCTGTGTACATATAAAATTCCCGTCCAAATGGTCCGCTTAATCACGCGCTGCAGGGTCCCGCTGCAACGACCTGATACGAGCAAGTGTAATAGAAAATTGCGGCAGTTGGCGATGCCTGCTTTAGACTATGCCGATTGCACCCTGTCTGGAGGCCCAATGACGCTGCTTGCCGAGTCCTTGATTTACCTGCTCGCCGCCGTAATCGCAGTGCCCTTGAGTCGACGTCTCGGCCTCGGAGCCGTTCTGGGCTACCTGACCGCCGGCATAATCATCGGGCCATTTGGCTTCGGCTTTGTTCGCGATGCCGATCATATTCTTCATTTCGCCGAACTCGGCGTCGTGTTCCTTCTCTTCATCGTCGGACTCGAGCTCAAGCCCTCCCGGCTGTGGGTTATGCGGCGAATGGTATTTGGGCTTGGCGTTTCCCAGGTTTTCGTATCCGCAGTCGCCATTGCGCT
>CAZMRZ010000002.1:94086-113605 GCA_964568835.1 uncultured Woeseiaceae bacterium
CAGATCGGTTTGATGGCTGCGACAATTATCGGACTCATCGTTGGCGGGCGCTTCCTGCTCAAGCCGGTCCTGCAAATCGCGGCGCGTTCCGGCATTCCGGAAATTTTCACGGCGACGGCATTACTGGTCGTAATCGGATCGGCTCTGTTGATGCAGGCCGCCGGCATGTCGATGGTTCTCGGTGCGTTTATCGCTGGCATGATGCTCGCCGATTCAGAATACCGACATCAGCTTGAGGCCGACATTGCCCCTTTCAAGGGGCTGTTACTGGGCCTGTTTTTCATCGCGGTTGGAATGTCCGTCAATATTGGTCTGCTGCTCGACGTCCCGGAGCGAGTCCTCGTTATCGTCGCTTTGCTCATGGCGAGCAAAGCGATCGTCCTGTATCCGCTCGCCCGCCTTTTCGGAATGTGCGATCGCGCGGCAGCACTAAAACTGGCCGCAGTCCTTGCGCAAGGCGGCGAATTCGCTTTTGTCCTGTTGAGCATTGCCGCCAGCGAGTCTGTATTGCCCCAAGCCATGATCGACGAACTGATACTCGCTGTGGCGCTATCGATGCTTATGACGCCGTTCGTATACGCAGCCGCAGAGCTCACCGGGACCAGGATGTCCAAACCCGAGGTACCCGACTTCGACATGCCAGCCGACGAAAACCATGACGTCATTATTGTCGGATTCGGACGAGTGGGCCAGATTGTCGGCCGTATGCTGAATGCTGTCGGTGACTCTTTCACCGCGCTCGAGATGGACTCCAACCAGGTCGATTTTGTACGACGCTATGGGTCGACGGTTCATTACGGTGATGCTTCGCGACTTGATCTGCTGCGTGCGGCTGGTGCCGATCATGCGAAAATATTTGTGCTCGCGATTTCTGATCTGGAGGAATCGATAAAAATAGCCGAAGTGGTTATCCGCAATTTCCCGCACCTGAAGATTGTCGCGCGAGCTCGTAATCGCCGACACGTCCACAAGCTGATGGATTTAGGTGTCGAACATATTTATCGCGAAACCCTGCTTTCGAGCCTGGCAATGTCAGAACACATACTGACCAAGCTGGGCCAATCACCGGAAGAAGCCAGACATGCCATTGAGTCGTTCTGCGAGCGAGACTCGCGACTGCTACTGGAGCAGCACGCGATACATGATTCCGAAGAAATGCTTATCCAGACATCAAAAGATACGTTGACCGAGCTGGAATCGCTCTTAAGAAGAGACAGGCCCAAGAGCTAGTCGTCCTCGTCGTCGTTCCACTCTTTCAACTTGCTTTTGTCGACCTGCTCCCACTGGCGCTCGCTTTGCCGCATATAATCCACAACCTTCGCGATCGTGTAGACGATCACCAGCACGATAAAAACCAAGAGATATTTCAGACCATCAGGCATGATACCGACCTCACAAATTCGGCTTCATTGTAAGGCACAAGGACAATCCGATGACAGACATCTCACGTCTGGCCAATATGGCCGAAATTCTCAGCGCTGTTATCGTCGTCGGCGGTATCATTTTTGCGGTTATACAGATGCGCCAAACACGTCAGCAACGGCGAGAAATGGCCGCCATCGAATTGTTCCGCTCATTCGGCAGTGAAGCGTTTACCAATGCTTATCGGAACGTCCTCCACTACCCTGACGGTCTGAACACGAAGCAGCTGCAACAGAAATACGCTGACGGCGATCTCAATGCGATGCTTATCTGCACCACCATGGAGAACGTCGGCGTCATGATGTACCAACGAATCGTACCGTCAGCCGTCGTCAGCAATCTGATCGGATCCAGTACCGTGATCCTCTGGAAAAAGCTGGAGGTCTGGGTCACCGACTTGCGAACAGAGCTTGATAACCCGTATGCCTTCGAGTGGTTCCAGTGGCTCGCGCTGAAACTTGAAGATTTGCAGGATGATTCGGACCTGCCAGCCTACGAGTCGCAAACTGACTGGATCCCGAGCGACCTGAGCAGCGAAATCTAGGACCCCGCCAGGACTGTGTCAGATCCCAAGCTCATTGAGATAAAAAACGCGACCCTGTGGCGTGGTTCAACCTGTGTCTTCGAGAACCTGTCGCTGGATATCGAACAACACGAACGCGTAGCGATTCTGGGGCCCAACGGGTCGGGCAAGTCGACGTTACTGATGACGATCAATCGTCAGATATACCCCGCCAGCAAACCTGATTCATCCGTCCGGATTCTCGGTAAAGATCGGTGGAATGTCTGGGAACTTCGCAAACGGATCGGCGTTGTCTCGAATGACTTACACCAGCGCTATACACCGACGACATCAGCCCTCGAGGTCGTCGTATCCGGCTTTCATTCCAGCATCGGTGTTCACGGCGTCGTCGCCAATCATGTCAGCGCCGATCAGGTCGAATCCGCGATGAATACCTTGGCCGAACTCGGTATTGAGTCCTTATGCAAGACACCGCTAAAGCACATGTCATCCGGGCAGCAACAGCGCTGCCTCCTGGGTCGCGCGCTGGTTCATGATCCTGCCACTCTGATTCTTGATGAACCGACATCGGGCCTCGATTTCGCCGCCAGCTTCGATTACCTCGGGCGCATCCGCCGCCTGGCTCAAGACGGTCGCAACATTGTCATCGTGACGCACCATCTGAACGAGATTCCGCCGGAGGTTGACCGCGTTATTCTGCTTCAGGCGGGAAAAATCGCGGCAGACGGAAGCAAATCGTCCGTCCTGACCAGCGAAAAGCTAAGCGAAGTCTACGAGACCCCGGTTCGGGTCGCCGAAGTTGACGGCTACTACCTGGCCTACCCTGGATTGACTGCCCAGGGCTGATCTTCACTAAGATTCAAAAACGTGACCTGATACGATACTTGCCAATGCTTCGGGGCCTATTCTCTACCTTATGTTGAAGACAGCGCGAACAATTCTAAGCGGAGCACCTCTTATTGCACTGCCGGCCCTGGCCGCTGACGGCGAGTTCCAGACGGGCATCACCAGTGTCGGCCCTGCAAAGTTCTTGTTCACTCTGGCCGCCGCACTTCTCCTGACGCTGATTTTTCGCTCGACGGCAAACCACCTGGCCCGTTTTGTCACCGCCAAGGTCGGACAATGGCGCATTCGCAAAGCACTGGCCAGACGCAGCCCGGACGTCCTGCACGATTTCATTTTGCCCGGCGCTTATGGCGGCCTGGCGAAAATAGACCACGCGATTCTGACGGCGGGCGGAATACTCTGCATTCAAGCTAAACACTATAACGGTATCGTTTTCGGTGGCGAGGACGAAGCGCAATGGACAAACGTCGACAGCGTCAAACGCCAACGTTTCCTGAATCCGCTGATCCAGAATGAAGGCCGAACACGCGCGTTGAAAAAAGTCGTGCCCGATGTCCCTGTTGCGAACCTCGTTATTTTCACGGGGTCTGTGGAATTCACGACACCTCCGCCCAAGAACGTCATTCACGTTGACCAACTCGAAAGCTACATCGCCAAGTTCGTTTTCGGCCCGAGCAAGATTGACGACTGGCATGCTGTTTGGCTTACAGTCAACGCAGCGGCCATGACCGACGAAGACACTCGCAAAGACTTTCAGGCACAGCTGGGCTTCAGCTAAGTCCATACGCGGCGCCGCCGCTGATGATCTATACTCAGCCGCAACATCAAGGCTGAGGCATTCTGAATGGAAACCACCCAGGTTCTGATTTCGTCACCGATAGGCGTGCTTGCGGTTCTATGTATCGTCGCTGCGTTCTTCTTTTTATTGGCGCAAGTTACCGAAGCCAAATTTTTCAATTTTGTCCCGCCGCTGCTGTTTATTTATGCAACGCCAGTATTCCTCAGCAACCTGACTGTGGCCGGTTACAACGTCATTCCGACGAAATCAATTATCTATACCGGCCTGAGCCAATACGCTCTTCCGGTATTCATCGTACTCATGTTGATCAAGGTCAACGTGCCCGCCGTCGTCAAGGTCATGGGCAAAGGCGTACTCGTTATGCTCATGGGCACGATCGGCGTAATGGTTGGTGGCGTAGTTTCTTACGTCATCGTTCATGGCTGGTTACCGGAAGATTCCTGGAAGGGCTTTGGCACCCTCGCCGGAAGCTGGATTGGCGGTACTGCCAATATGCTCGCGACGAAGGAAATGCTGGGAGCCTCTGAATCGCAACTCGGTCTCGCCGTGGTTGCGGACAACGTCATCTATATTGTTTGGTTACCATTGCTTTTGATGTCTCGCGACTACGCCGAACGTTTCAACAAATGGGCGCGTGTTCCGGCAGAGCGACTCGCGGCTATGGACGCCGCGGCCGATTTGCACATGGAAGACGATCAGGTTCCAACCATGCAGCAATACCTGTATCTCGCTGCCGTCGTTTTCGGTGTATCTGCGATTGGCCACGCTATGGCTCCGCCAGTCGCCGCATGGATCGCTGACACAAGTCCGGTGATGGGCGGCATATTTTCGGAGACAACGACACGTATTCTGTTGATCACAACAGTTGCGCTGGTTCTTTCGACGACCGCTGTATCGAAGTTGCCGAGTTCGACCGCGATCGGCACGGCACTGGTTTACGTCTTCGTTGCCGGTATGGGCGCTCGTGCGGAGGTGGCCGGGCTTACTGACGCTCCGGCATTTGTACTCGGTGCCTTCATCTGGATTTTCATCCACGGCCTGTTCATGCTCGCCGGTGCCTGGATATTCAGAGTGGATATCCACAGCGTCGCCATTGCGTCAGCCGCTAATATCGGCGCTGCAGCCTCAGCACCGATTGTCGCCGCGCATCACCGCCCAAATCTGGTACCCGCATCAATACTCCTGGCCTTATTGGGCTACGCGCTGGGTAACTATTTAGCGCCAATGACCGGTCACCTGGCAAGAATAGCTGTCGGTCAGTAGCCATGTGGCTCACCTACGCCAAGCGAACCGCGATAGTCATTATCGCTATCGTAACGCTCGTCAGCGTCACGATTGCATTACTCTGGCAAGATCGCGCCAGCCTTGATGCGATCGGCTGGCCTCCGCCAGCTGTTGCCTCCGCCGCCAATGCCGATGTTGTCACCGTCACCTGGCTTGGCGTGACGACGTTACTGTTTGACGACGGCGAGACTCAAATACTGATCGACGGATTTTTCTCCCGCCCATCCGCGACCGACATCTTATTGGGCCGACCGGTCGCGAACGACGCGCCCAAAATCAACTACGCCATGAATGAATTCCGAATGCGTCGTTTGGCGGCGATTATTCCCGTTCACAGTCATTTCGATCACGCGATGGACGTCGGCGCGATCGCAAATCGCTCGAGCGCGTCCATACTGGGTTCCTATTCCACTGCCCAGATTGCCCGGGGCGCTGGCGTGCCCGATGATCAGATTACCGTTGTAGAAGGCACCACGAGCTTCGAGTTCGGCGCGTTCAAGGTCACGATGCTACCGATTGGCCACGCACCCATCGGGTGGGGCGGTTCCGTGCCGTTCGACGGTGTTATCGCGGAACCTCTGACGATGCCACAACCCGTTTCAGCCTGGCGCATGGGTGGCGGATTCACCGTCGTAATCGAACATCCACAGGGCACGGCTCTTGTTCAGGGCAGCTCCGCGTACAGGAAGTATGCGCTCAAGGATATCGCTGCCGACGTGGTCTTTCTCGGCGTTGCGCAATTGAATTCTCTCGGTCGAGACTACGCCGAGCTTTACTGGCAGCATACGGTGACGGCCACGGGCAGCCACAGCGTTTACCCCATTCATTTCGACGATTTCATGCTGCCATTCGGCGAAGTCGAGTTGCCGCCGAAATTCATCGACAATTTCGAGACGACGGCGACCTGGCTGGGCGACTTTCAACGCCGCTGGGATATTGAGGCATCATTGTTCATGCCCGAGTTTGGCAAGCCCATCGCGATTTTTTCTCAGCCCGCTTCCGAAACCTGATCGACTTCGAAATTCGGCAAATTGGCCGCGCCATTGATCAGCGCTTCTTTGCCCACGCGATCCAGCTGCTTGACATGAAATTCGAGTCGCGACGCTATCGAACGATTGCCAACCGTTTTCGAAAACACGACAGTCAATGGACCACGGCCTCTTAGATACTTGGCACCACGAGGGCTGCTTTCATGCTCGGCGATTCGCCGTTCGACGTCGGTGGCGATTCCCGTGTAATAACTGCCGTCGCCGCAGCGCACGATGTAGACGCTGTACTCCATCACGGCCATTGCTTAGGCGTTGCCGCCGACCAAAGTATCGCCGAACACACGAAAAGCGCCCGCCTCGATACTTTCCATGTTTTCTGTTGTATCCACCCAGGTCAGCACGATGTCCGTCGTACCATCCAACTCCGTCGCAGGCGCATGCAACCTCAACGTGAGAACGTTCCCGGTTAATGACGCTTCTCGAATCAGATCGTGTCCGCCAAATTGCTGTTCGTTGATTTCGATATAGATCGACTCGTCGAATTCTTCGTCAACGGTGCGCATGAGCAACAAGTAGTCTGAAATGTCACCTTCGCCCGTCGTTTTTGCGAAAAACAACATTGTCGTGTTGTCGCGCACGTCGAATGCGACGGTATCGTACTGTCGACTATCGGCCATGAGTTTCCCTCGTTCTTGCGATCATTGTGTCTTTCTCGGTCCAGACTTCACCAAGCCAGGCGTGCAACGCTTTGCGAAACTCCCTGTCACTCTCGTAGTTGCCGGCTACGAGCCAACTTTCAAGCTCGCGCTCACGCACGTCGACTATGACACGAACGTGGTCCCCGCAACACATGTCCCAGAAACTGGTTGCCTCCTCGGGATAGACGAGCGTGACATCGACGATACTGGTAAAAAGCTCGCCCATCGATGAGACGGCGATCGCGAAACCTCCGGCGCGCGGTTGCAACAGGTTTTCGTAGGGTGACTTACGATCCACCCGTTTTTGTTCGGAAAAACGCGTCCCTTCGATAAAGTTGAGAATCGAGGTTGGCGTATTGCGAAATTTCTCGCACGCCGTTCGCGTTGTCTGGAGATCCTTGCCCTTCATATGCGGATTCCTGGCCAGATACGATGGCGAAAAACGCTTCATGAACGGCATATCCATGGCCCACCACGCGATTCCGAGCAGCGGAAACCAGATGAGCTGCTGTTTGATGAAGAACTTCAGGAACGGCACACGACGATTAAAAACAGCCTGCAAGACGACAATGTCGACCCAGGTTTGATGGTTGGCGATAACGAGGTACCAGCCGTCGCGCCGCAATGATTCCACACCGCGACTTTGGATGTCGACTGAGCCGGCGTATCGCATGAGCCAGCCATTGACACTCACCCAGTTCTCACCGATGGCCATCAGAATGCGCGTAATACCGCGTCGCACAGGCGCCAGGGGCAGTAATAACTTGACGACCGACAACACAAGAATCGGGATGAACCAGAAAATAGTGTTAATTGCGATGCCACCAAAAAAGGTGACTCCACGTAGACTACGAAGGAATGCTTTCACGAGGCTCTGGGTCGGCAGCAAAGAGCTGTATTTTAACCTGATTCGCGATACCGTGAGCCGATGACTAATCGATTATCATCGCAAAACACGGCAGGCGGTGAATCGTGAGCGCGGCGGGGCCGTTGAACTGGCGGCCTGCCTTGTTGCTGTTAGTGGGCCTTGGCGTCATCCTCACGGCGGCGATGGTCGATCCAATTGCGCAAGATCCAGCGTACTTTTTGTTCGCTGATCAGCGCCGAATGCTGGGCATCCCGCATTTCATGGATGTGATGTCCAATCTGCCTTTTCTGGTGATTGGCATTATCGGATGGCGAGTCGTTACGGTTCATCCGGAAACAGTAAGCCCCGCGACCCGTCTTGCGTGGAAGATTTTCTTTTTCGGCATAGTGCTAACCGCCTTCGGCTCCGGCTTTTTTCACTGGCGACCCGATAATCAATCGCTGATCTGGGACAGGCTGCCGATGACAATCGGTTTCATGAGCCTGGTTTCTATTATCATCGCCGAGTATTTTTCGCCCGAATATGGCAAGAAATTGCTGTTTCCGTTGCTACTGATTGGCGCGGCCTCAGTGGCCTACTGGGCCTGGACCGAGGCACGGTCGGCGGGCGACCTGCGACCCTACGCGATCGTGCAATTCCTGCCCATGCTGCTGATTCCATTGATAATTCTTTTCTACAATACTCGCAGCGAACTTGCTCGCTATCTTTGGATAATGATCGGCTTCTACGTCGCGGCCAAGGTTTTCGAGCAACTGGACATGCCGCTTTACGGTATTGGCGAACTCATCAGCGGGCATTCGCTCAAGCATCTATTGGCGTCGCTCGCGCCAGCCACCCTGATCGTCTTCCTGATGCGGAGACGGGCTCCCCGTTAGCCCCGTGGACTGCTACATGGATTGTGGTTTTCCTCGGTAGAAACGAGTTCCTCGCAGCGTTACCATGCGTCCGCCAGCTTTGCTGGCTCTATCGAATTATCAGGGAAAGAACACCATGACGGCAGCGAAACGAATTGACGGCAAGGCTAAAGCGGCAGCACTTGCTGAATCGATCACCCGAGATACCGCCTCTTTACTCGAAGAGCACGGCATTAAACCCGGACTGGCGGTCGTCATTATCGGCGAAGACCCGGCCAGCCAGGTCTATGTGAGAAATAAGAAACGTAGAGCCGAATCCTGTGGATTTCATTCCGTCCAACATACCCTGGCCGATGACGCGTCACAGCAAGACGTCCTGCGCTTGATTGACGACCTTAATAGCGATGATGCGATACACGGCATTCTGGTGCAGCTGCCACTTCCCGGGCACCTCGACGAGCATGCGATTACGCAGGCCATTGACCCTTCGAAAGACGTCGATGGATTTCACTTTGTGAACATCGGCAAGCTGACCGCCGGTCATACATCGGATGCTTTCGTTCCCTGTACACCCGCTGGCTGCATGCTGATGATTGAGGACGAACTTGGCGGCGACCTGTCTGGCAAAACCGCCGTCGTTATCGGCCGCTCGAATATTGTCGGCAAGCCGATGGCGTCATTGCTAATGCAAGCCAACGCAACCGTTACCGTAACCCACAGTCGTACGAAAGACTTACCGAAGGTCGTCGCTGGCGCCGACATCATCGTCGCAGCGGTTGGGCGGCCCAACATGGTCAAGGCCGATTGGGTTAAGCCGGGCGCCGTTATCATCGACGTCGGAATCAACCGAGTCGAGAAAACTATCGATGGTGCTTCCAAGATGGGTCTCACCGGCGACGTTGACTATGATGATGTTGCTTCAGTCGCTGCGGCCGTCACGCCTGTACCCGGTGGTGTTGGTCCAATGACCATTATCATGTTGATGGCGAATACGTTGCGCTCCGCTCGCCTGTCAGCAGGACTGGAAGGCTAGTCGACGCGGAGTAACGCCGACTTAGTCGGCCTCCAGCGGCTCCAGAGAAAAAATAAACGTTCGGCAGGACTTCATTTCCTGCAATGGCTCATCATTGCCTAGCGGCCTGAACGTCGATGCGCGCACTGACTTTATCGACGGCCTTTCAAACACACGATGGGTGCTGGTCCTGACGCTTATTCGACGGGTGCGACCCGTACGGTCGATATCGAAACAAACCTGCACCTCACCTTCGACGCGATCGCGCCGCGCTTTGTGTGGATATTGCGGGACGATCGTATTTAACGGGACCCTGTTGGTATCGGCATCGATAACGCGCGCGACGAGCCTTGCATCGTCCGCCGCCATCGCCGGCGCGATAATAATCAGCACGGGTACGACCCACCAACGAATCATTGATCCGGGCTTTCAACTGAGGATGGAGGTACTTTGCGGCGATCGTCAATCGTAATTTTTTCTGCAACAGGATCCACCTCGTCGAGATACATGCCTTTCACTTCCTTGAGCTTCTCTGATTTCGGATTGAGATCCTGCCCTTTCTTGATATCCGCATCTGACTCGGCAAATCGTTGCAGGCGAAGATAGACCAATGCTCGATTGTTATACGTACGCCAGTGGTAGGGATCGCGCTCGATCACCCAGTCGCAGTGAACAAGCGCTGTTTCGGCCTGACCCAGCATCAAGAAGCCAGCACAGAGATTCGCGTGCGCGGTCTTTTCCTCGCGCCGACCCTGAGCGAACTTGAGTCCTTTTAGAGTTAGTGGGACCCCGCTCTCAGCATCACGCGCGATCAGGGCATTTGCGCCGTCGTAGAGATCAATGTTCCTGGGACCGATTACCGTTTTGGAGTCCGGCTCGTTATCAGCACACACCGGCATTGCTGCGAAAACCATCATCGCCAGCATCAGCCGATGTTTGTTCATCGCCTAGTCTCCGAGATCCAGATGTTCGATGAAGAAATCGGTCGTTCGCTGCCACGACAGATCCGCGGCGTCCTTATCGAAACGCGGCGTCGTGTCATTGTGAAAGCCGTGATTGGCATCGGCATATTCGAAGTTACTGTAAGCCAAATCAGCAGACTTCAGCGCCTTCTCGAAAGCCGGCCAACTGGCGTTAACCCGTTCGTCGAGTCCGCCATGGTGCAACATCAACGGTGCTTTGATCGACGCAGCCTCCGCCGGATCGGGATGACGACCGTAGTAGGCCACCGCTGCCGCGAGCGTCGGTATGCGAACCGCCAGCCGCAACGACATTCCGCCGCCAAAACAGAAGCCCACAGAACCAACCTTGCCCGTACAGTCCGGGTGACCCGCGACGAAATCAACGGCTGCAACAAAATCCTCAACCATCTCTGCCCGGTCGCGTTCGCGTTGCATCGCTCGACCATCATCGTCGTTACCGGGATAGCCCCCCAACGGCGCCAGGGCATCCGGTGCAAAAGCGATAAAACCCGCTACCGCGAGTCGGCGCGCCACATCTTCGATGTAGGGGTTCAGACCGCGATTTTCGTGAATTACGACCACGGCGGGCAGTTTGTGCTGGATGACTGCGGGCCGCGCGAAATAGCCGCTCATTACACCTGCGCCTTTCGGCGATGCGTATTTCTTGTAACTGGCCGTGATGGTTTTGTCGTCAGGAGCGACTTGCTGCGCCAGCGAATAGTCGGGACTCAGGCTCGCGAAAATTGCCGCGGCCGTCGTAGCCGATGCGGTGATCTTCGCGGTACCGTCCAGAAACTGCCGGCGACTGATTTTTCCGTGAACGTAACCATCGAAAAGACGCAGGACGCGCCGATCGTATTTGTCATTATTGGCCATGGATGTAGTGCGCCAGATGATCGATTTCTTCCTGCTGGTCGGCGATGATCGCCTGTACCAGATCGCCGATAGAGATCATTCCGATGACAGTGTCGCCATCAAGAACCGGCAGGTGACGAATCTTGCGCTTGGTCATGACGTTCATGCAGCGGTTGACTGTTTCCTGGGGCGTCGTCGTAAAAATATCCTTGGTCATTATCTCTTCCACCGAGGTGGTTTTCGATGAACGCCCTTTGACGATAACCTTGCGCGCATAGTCGCGCTCGGTCACGATGCCGTGCAGCTGGTCGCCAGACATGACCAGAAGCGACCCGATCCGCCGTTCGGCCATCAAAATGATGGCATCGAGGACCGATGCATCAGCCGTAACAGAAATTATATCCCGGCCTTTTGATTCGAGTAGATGCTGTACCAGTTTCATACTGCCTCCCTTTATTGGCGCCCGGTCGGCGGGCGCTCACAAAGAGATATTAGCACTTTGGCTGGTTCAGGTTTCCTGATCGACGCTTCCACGTATATCGGAATGGTTCAGGCTGCCGCTGCCATCGTCGACAATAATCAGGTCATTCTCAACATCTGATACGCTGATACTGCCCGAACCATCATCAACCGTCACGGATCCGGCGACGTGTTTGACGCTGATACTGCCAGAGCCATCCACGATAGAAACATCACCGGATGCGGTCACAACATCGATAGAACCGGAGCCATCGTCGATCTTCAGATTTGCAACATTCTTAACGTCGATGGATCCCGAACCGTCATCGATCGTAACGTCACCGACGATATCAATAACATCAATCGACCCGGAGCCGTCATCAATGTCCACTGACATGCCTTGCGGAACGTTAATCTCGAGCGCGATGTAGCCACTTGAATCCCGTCCCATGAGTCCCTGCTTGAATTCCGCATTGAGCTCAGCCCGGTCACCGTCTTTCTCAAGGAACAACACCATGTGCTTTTCGATGACTTTCCGTGCGTTCTCTTCATCTTCGTCCGGAACCACGATCGTTGCTTTGACAGTAATTTTGTCCAGTCCCTCAATACCGGTTACATCCATACTTCCGGCACCGGCAATAATCGACAATTGAGAAACACCGGATGCATCGAGGTCCAAATCGCGCACCTCCTCGTACTCCGACCAGCCTGCCTGGGCCAAGCTGGCAACGAATATTGCGATAACTATGAAACTGCGCATAAGAATCCCCTCGATTGATTCGCAAAAAAACGTCCTGGATACCCCTTAGACGCCCCTCAACGCGTTTTGGTTGCAATCGGCCTTAGCGATCATTCGTCGCCATCGGCGACGATGTAGTGCTCCAAACGGGCATTGAGCTCATTCGCGGAATGCCAGGTACCCCGCAGCACAACACCGTGTATTCGCTCGCTGTTGCGAATATCGTCCAAGGGGTTGGCATCCAGCAAAATCAGGTCGGCGTCTTTGCCTTCCGCGACTATCCCGCCGTTGGAGTCGAGAAACTCCGCGACGGCTGCTGTTCCCGTTCGCAGCGCGTCGAAGGGTGTCAAACCCGCCGCGACCAGAGCGCGTAACTCCCGGTGAGCCGAGAACCCCGGTACATTAAACGTCTGCGGCGCGTCCGAGCCGAGCAGCAATCCTGCACCCGCTTTGTGCAGTTCGAGTATTAATCGGCGTCGCAACTCAACAGCACGTGCCGCAGTCTCAGGATTGAACGCTTGATCATTGAGTTGCGCCTCTTTTTGCACCACCCATTGTTTGACAGTCGCTACCGATACGTAGCGAGTTTCCGGCCGGTTCTTAAGTTCAGTAACCGGCGTGTCATCAACCAGCTGTTCGATCAGCACTTCCGTTGGCACGTTCCATGTGCCGGCCGCTTTTGTCGCCGCTGCAATAACCGAAAGATCGTCAGCATTGAGTTCATCAGCCAGCATCACGTCAAAGAAACCACCAAAGCCACCGGAGCCGTCACTGTCGGCGGGCAACAATGCTGCGAAGTAGCCGTCGAGATGATCAATGCTTGCCATTTTTAATTGCAGGGCCTGATCAACACCGGCTGCAACCGGCACATGCCCCGCGTACGGCATTCCGATTTCGTTCGCCGTGCTCGCCAGCGCCCGAAACTCTTCACCACTGAGGCCGGGATGAACTTTGATAAAGTCATAGCCTGCGGCGTGTTGCTCGCGGACCTGACGCTCCGCATTATCTGCCCCCTGTACAGATCGTCCATTGAGCGAGGGACCCGAGGTGACAAGACGCGGCCCGAATACTTCGCCACTCTCGAACTGCTGTCGCAGAAGCAGGTGACCGGGCCTTCCCAACATGCCGCGAATGGTCGTGACGCCATTGGCGATGAACAGCGTGGACATCCGATCAACCTGCTCCGGTGCAGTGCTTGTTACGTGCGCATGCATTTCGGCGAGACCGGGCATCAGAAAACGGTCCGTGCCGTCGACAATGACCGACCCCTTGGGGACAGGCACGGAATCGACATGACCGATCGTGGCGATTTTGTCATCAACGATGACGACGGTTTGCTGCGGGATGACGGTTGCATCGCTCATAGGAACTACGTTTACGTTCACAATGACTGTCGTTTCGGCATACGCACTCGTCACCACCAGCAAATTGATGACCAGCCAGCCGAGAATTCTCGCAATATATCGATTCATCTGCCGATTACTCGCGCTAGCGTTTCTTCGCTAATATTCCCGCCACAAATAATGGCGGCGACATTCTGGTCTTTGAGCGCTTCAGCTTTAGCCAACATCGCTGCGATCGCGACGCCAGCTGCACCTTCAATCGTCTGTCCTTCGGTTTCCATATAGAGGCGCATCGCATCCGCAATCTCATCCTCGTCGACGAGTACCCACTCATCGACCACGGCCTGGTTCAGCGCGAAGCTTATCGCTCCGGCTTCGATGCCACCGGCAGTCCCGTCAGACAATGTCGGGTCGCTGGGCAAATCGAGAAGCTCACCGGCTTCGACAGAGTGCGCCATGACCGCTGACGCTGCAGGTTGGCAACCGTAGATTCGAATACTCGGCTTGTGTGCTTTCAAGACGCTACCGACACCACCGATCAAACCACCGCCGCCGACGGCGACAAAAACGGCATCGACGTCGGGTAGTTGTTCAAGAATCTCAACGCCACAGCTTCCCTGGCCAGCGATGACCTGTTCGTCGTTGTAGGGAGAGAGATATAGCATTCCACTATTCTCGGCATATTCTCGTGCATGTTGCTCGGTATCCAGGCCGTCAGTTCCGAAGTAACGAACATCGCCTCCATAGGCTTTGATCTTGTCAGTCTTGGCGTCAGACGTCTGTTCGGGAACAAAAATAACGCCGCTCGCACCGAGTCTTTGCATCGCGCAGGCAACGGCCGCCCCATGATTGCCGCTCGAAGCCGCCACGCAGCCTTTCGCTCTTTGCGCCTCCGTCAATGTCATCAGACGATTGGTCGCGCCACGCAACTTGAACGAGCCGGTCGTTTGCAGGTTTTCGAGCTTGAAGAAGACATTGGCGGCCAACGTTTCGCTGAACATCTCGGACCTCACAAGATCTGTTCGCTCGATGCTACCCCCGATTCGCGCAGCCGCTTCGCGTGCCGCTTCCGCTGTATCCTGGACGAGTTTATTCACAGACTCTTGGCAGCAAACGTGTCGCAGCTATCGACATCACCCGTCCGTAGTCCGGTGCGAAACCAGCGCTGACGCTGTGCGGCCGTCCCGTGCGTAAACGATTCCGGCACGACGGTGCCCTGACTCTGCCGCTGCAGGGTATCATCGCCAATCGCACTGGCGGCGTTAAGCGCCTCCTCAACATCGCCGGACTCGAGAATGTTTCTGGCACGGTCCGCGCGATTTGCCCAAACGCCGGCCAGGCAATCCGCCTGCAGTTCCAGTCGCACCGACAGGGCATTACCCTCAGTCTTGCTCAGCTGCCGCTTCATCGAATGCACCTTGCCCGAGATGCCGAGGAGATTTTGCACGTGATGACCAATCTCATGCGCAATGACATAGGCCTGCGCGAAATCGCCGGGCGCGCTAAATCGCGTTCGCATCGTGTCGTAGAAACTGAGATCGATGTACGCGTCTTTGTCGGCCGGGCAGTAGAACGGTCCCATTGCCGCTTGCCCCAAACCACAGGCCGATTGCGTCGCTCCAGTAAACAGGACGAGTGTTGGTGGTGCGTAACGCTGCCCTTGTTCCGCAAATATTTCTGTCCACACATCTTCCGTATCGGCGACAACAACGTAAATCATGTCAGCCAGCGGGTCGTTCTTCAGGTCTTGTGAAGTTGGCTGTGAACCGCTCGTGGATGCCTGTCCGCCCGTTTGCACTGCGTCGAGCAATGGGGCCGGGTCCACACCGAAGTACATCGCAACAAGCACGATAGCGATCGTACCGATTCCGCCGCCGAGTAGCTTCGGCGCCGCACGTTGTCCGCGTCGATCCTCAATATTTGAGCTGCGTCTCCCACCTTTCCATCGCATGTTCGTTTCCTGTTTTGAGATGCCTGATCTGTTTAAGGGGTTTTGTCACCAATTACAGCACGCCACTTTACAATAACTGGCTATCTTTTGGATTGCATTGCATAGCACCCGCTCGCTGTGCAACGATAGCAATTCATTTGCAAAAGGCACAACTGCTGAAAGGCAGCGTCGCAAAGCCACCGGTCTACGGGCAAGCACCTACGACAGCGGAGTTACCAATATGAAGTCACAAGGATTTCGTGACACGGGCATGATCGTTCGACGCCCTGCACGCCCCGGTGTTTCCACACCCAGCAATCTCGCAAACCTCATGCGTTGCCTCGATGGCGGTGGCAAGCGGAATATTGCATTCCCGATACGGCCTCAGGGCGCGGGCTCGTCCGCAACCGACTGCAATAATGCCGATTCCGGCACCCTCGTCAGAATGTCCGGTTTCGACCGCATCATTCATATCGACATGCATCGACTGACAGTGACCGCGGAAGCCGGTGTTCGACTGGGTGAACTCGTCTCCACGCTTGCGGAAGACGGCCTCGAACTCATCGGGAGTTTCGACCAAACGGAACGTACCCTGGGCGGCGCTATTGCTGCACCGTGCATGGGTCCGGGAATCGGCGGCTACGCCTCGATGCTCTCATCTCAGGTTGTCAGCATGAAGGCCGTTTCCGCGGATGGAAAAGTGCTCAAGGTAGCAGATACACAACGTCATTTACTCAGTGCATTCAGACTGAGCTACGGCATGTTGGGTATCATTTTTGAGGTGACGTTGAAGGTTCGCCCGATTACGACATTCTCCGCCCGTCACAGAAGCATGGACATCGATACATTCGCCCATGTTTCGGACCGAATCGCGAGCGGCAACGTCGGATTGAAGTTTTACCTCATGCCGTACCGAAATCATGTCTACCTCGACCTGCGACATTATGACGCCAGCAGCGGAAGTGCCTATAGCGCTCCCTGGAAAATAAAGGACTGGGGTGAGAGCACGGTGCTCCCCAATGTCTTTAAATCACTGAATCGAGTCATGCCGATTCCCTCCGTCCGATATCGCCTGATGGATACACTGTCGGCAACGACCCACGGTCTCGTCAACTCGAGACTGCTAAGAAATGGCAACAACGCCGCGTCGGGTGGTAGACATCGGCGAAGAAAATCGAGCAACCTGCTTTACTCAACATGGTGTTTTCCCGCCTCCGATTTTTCAGTCGTCGTGAAGGCCTACGCCAGATTTTGCCGAGAGACGTTTGCAAACACCGCCTACCGATGTGATCTGCCGGCTGTCGGCTATCGAATCGCCAAAGACAACTCCGCATTGTTGTCGCCGTCATTCGATGAGCCGCTCATCGCCCTGCAAACGACCTCAACACAAAAACGCGGGTGGGAAAGTTTCGTACTCGACCTGTCGGAGTTCGCCGAAAACTGGGGTGGTACTCCGTTGTTTAATCAGACGCTCGCACCGCGCGACACGTATGTCTCGCAGACCTACAGTGGGCGGATGGAATTCTTCAAGAAGATCCGACGCCAACTTGATCCCGAGGGACGTCTGCTAAACCCCTACCTCGCTCGATATTTTAAGTAGTCGATGCTATTCCGCGCGGTCTCAGCGCGGTTCTTACTCCTCAGAGCGGCGACCGACAAACAGCCATTGCCGGTGCAGTTCCTTAACTTATTGTTCTTATTGACTATTTATTAATCGCCCACAACGTACGGCGGATTCGCTGGTTTTTATATATCGAACTGATACTATGCATCGCCCCGATATATGAACGAGCCTGGCAATGGACGTAAAAACAGTCTGCCTCGGAATGCTGACGGATGGCCCCGCCTCCGGCTACGACCTGAAAAAGCAATTTGAATCGACGTTCAGCCACTTTTTTGCGGCCGGATACGGGTCGATCTACCCCGCATTGTCGTCGCTCGCCGAACATGATCTGGTTACCTGCGAGAAGATCCCGCAGGAAGGTAAGCCCGATCGCAAGGTCTATGAAATCACCGACGTCGGCAGAGCACACCTATTGAACGCTCTGGACGACCCGGCGCCATGTCACAAGATCCGTTCCGAATTTCTCGCAACAATGTGTTTCGCACACCTCATGCCTGACCAACAGGTTCAGACGGTGCTTAACAATCGTCTGGAAGAATGTACGCACTACATAAAACTGATTTCGGATATCGAAGACAACTACATGCAGGACTCGCCGCCTGGAATGACCTTCGTGGCAGGTTTTGGCAAAGCAATGATTGAAGCGATGAAGGATTACGTTGAAACCAACCGGCATCTCCTGGTCGACGAAACACCAAGCAAATCGGCAACCGGCTAACGCCGATCAGGACGAACAGAATGAAAGAGAAAGAAATGAATTACAGCAAATGGAGTCAGTACAAGTCCTGGCTGCTATCCGGCGGCATCGTCATTGCCGTCGCGTTGTGGCTGATTTCCGGACGGGCCAGTGAGTCGAATGAGCCTGGAATATCGCGTGGCGATGTCAGCGCAGAAACGGTCGCGACAGAAGGCGCTGTTCGCGTGCGAACCCAAGCGGCTGAAAACGTGCAGCGCACGATAACGGTCAATGGAAAAACGGCACCGGCAAGAATGGTTGAGCTATCAGCCGAAACTGATGGAAGAATCGAAGCAATCGGCGCCGACCGCGGTGCGAACGTCGAACGTGGCGGAATCATCGTTCGCCTCGATGAACGCGACCGCAAGGCGCGCCTCGCGCAAGCCGAAGCGACGGTCAAACAGCGAGAGGTTGAATACGAAGGTCGATTGAAGCTCAAGTCGGAAAGCTACGTATCCGAAGCGCAATTGCAAGAAGCGGTTGCCCTTCTCGAAGCCGCAAAAGCTGAGCTCAAACGTGCCGAGCTGGACTTGGAATATATGAACATACGTGCGCCGTTCCCCGGTGCACTGCAATCGCGCGTCGTTGAGGTCGGTGACTTCCTGAAAAGAGGCGACCCGATCGCAACGTTCGTCGACAACAGAAGAATTATTGTGTCAGCAAACCTGTCCGAGTTTGATGCTCGCTACGTTGACGTTGGCGACGCCGCGGAAGCCTCACTCGCGACCGGCGAAACCGTTCGAGGTCTGATTCGCTACGTCGCGCCGGTCGCCGATGAGGCAACTCGAACATTCGGCGTTGAACTCGAAATCGACAATAGCGACGGCGCATTGCGTATTGGCGGCACGGCAGAATTGCGCATCCCCGCTGAGGACGTTCTTGCGCACCGAATTTCTCCATCGCTATTGACGCTCGACGATGCCGGCAGCGTCGGCGTGAAAATCGTCAATGAGAACGGCTTGGTCGAATTTGTCGTAGCCGATATCGCCCTGTCATCCAGTGACAGTGTATGGCTTACCGGTCTACCGCAGCAGGCGACTATTATTACTGTGGGCCAGGGATACGTCGCCAACGGTTCCCTGGTTGATGCCGTGCCCGAAGGTGATATCAAAACGACTGTCGCTATTCAGACAGGTGATGAGGCCGACGACTGATGGATCTCATCGAATCCGCAATGTCGCGATCGCGGACGGTGGTTCTTTCCCTTGTGGTGGTATTAGTCGGCGGTTTTGTCGCCTACAACACGATCCCCAAGGAAGCTGAACCGGACATCGAAATTCCGATCATTTACGTCAGCATCTCGCACGACGGTATTTCACCTGAGGACTCAGAGCGCTTGCTCGTGCGGCCGATGGAACAGGAAATGCGATCGATCGAGGGCATCAAGGAAATGACGGCCAACGCCTATGAGGGTGGTGCCAATGTTCAGCTGGAGTTCGACGCCGGAGTCGATACCGATAAGGCGCTGCAGGACGTTCGAGAAAAAGTCGATATGGCGAAGACCAAACTGCCGGGCGACACGGACGAGCCCACCGTTAATGAAGTCAAGATGTCGCGCTTCGACCCGATGCTTGTT
>CAZMRZ010000003.1:0-26537 GCA_964568835.1 uncultured Woeseiaceae bacterium
CGTGATGCGTGATCATCAGGCTCAGGAACAAGCGGTCGAATGCTGTCCCTTCGGCTGCTGCCAATTCGGCCATCTGTTCCGGCGTAGCCATGCCTGCCATTGTGTGTGTGGTACGCATCTTATGGTGGGCTGTCGGATCCGACACAGGCTCACCGCGCTCGCGCAGCCAGTCCTGCATGAACTTGATCTCGTCGTCCTGCGATACATTGATGCGCCCGGCGACATCGATAAGCTCCTGCTGGTTGGTGCGCTCGGCAACAAGCATGGCCATCTCGATTGCCTGGTGATGATGCGGGATCATGTCCTGCATGAACTTGGAGTCGTCCGGTGAGTAGCTCGTATTGGCAATCGCAATTGCCTCTTCGGCACTAAGCTCTCGCCCGGGCTGGCCCGGCGAGCCCGGCTGGATAATGGGCAGATCTGTGGCAGCGATCGTCGACTGGCTCAGCAGAATAGTAGCGAGGCCGGCGTAGCTGGCCAGGCGGATAAAATTACAGTTAGGGTTCACGGGCTAACTCCATTTTAGAGGCACGTTCAGACGCGCGTTGTCTACTTTGCGAGCTTATTTTTAACACATGGCAGCGGTAGGATCACAACTGCTTGAGCGGCGTCAATGCTCGAATGTACGTAATTTGGAGCTGGTCTAAGAAACGATGTCCGCTTTGGGTCGGTAGCAGTCTCTCAAAGATTATCACGCGATCGGCTGGTTTCGGCCGGGAGTCGCCGGTCGCGAGCAGCGAGTATTGGCCAGGAATAGCCACTCCTGAACTATTTATTCGAATCGGCGTCTTTTATTGCACGAAACCACTAGAAACGAACCGACGATTAGTGGCAAAGTTACGCCCCTGGAAAAATTTTAATTGAGATTAAAACTCATGGGCCCGTTTGGCACTGAATTCTGCGATCACATTGCGATCGCACGCTACGAAAACGACGCTTGGCAGCCAGCGGCTGTCGAGCCCCTCAAACCGCTTCCGATGCACCCGGCGGCGCATGTTTTTCACTATGCCAGCACCTGTTTCGAGGGATTCAAAGCCTATCGTTGGGAAGACGGCAAAGCGCGTATTTACCGTATTCATGATCACGTCGCGCGTATGCAGAAAAGTGCTGCGTCGCTGAGGCTGCCAGTGCCTGACGCCGAGATGCTCACGAAGATGGTGATTGACCTCGTTGCACATCACATCGCCGATATTCCGGCACCGCCGAGTTCCCTGTATCTGCGTCCGACGCTGGTCGGAACGCTGCCAAACATCGGTGCTGCTGCCGCACCGTCGACCGAGGCCACGCTATTCGTACTGGCATCACCCGTCGGCGACTATTTCTCAGGTGGAGCCGCGACATTGAAGTTACTGGTCGAAGATCAGCGTGCGCGAACAACCGAGCAGTTGGGAAGCACGAAAACCGGTGGAAACTATGCCGCCGCATTGGGTCCGACGCTTGAGGCAAAAGAAGCCTATGGCGTCGATCAGGTTTTGTTCTGCCCCAATGGGGATGTGCAAGAGACGGGTGCCGCTAACTTCCTGTTGATCAGCGACGACGAGATCATAACCAAACCGCTCGACAGCAGTTTTCTGCATGGAATGACGCGGGATTCGATTCTCAAGCTCGCGGCGGACAACGGCTATACCGTTAATGAGCGTAACTTCACCGTCGATGAGTTACTGGAACTCGTGAAGACACACGAAGCGACGCTCTCAGGCACAGCTGCTTGCTTGTCTCCGGTCGGTGCGCTCGTATACCACGGCGAGGAAGTAAAGGTCCGTGATGGCAACGCCGGACCGAATACGATCAAGCTTCGCAAAGCGCTGCAGGATATCCAGTACGGTCTGGCGCCGGATACGCACGGCTGGCTAACGGAAGTTAAGTAACCTCAAATAGCTTTCGAAAAGCGATTGTCATTCTCGGCCTGATCGATATAACGATCAAAGACCATCGCGATACTGCGAAGTAGCAGGCGTCCGCTTTCCGTGATCGCAACTCCGGATTCACTGAGCTTGATCAGTCCGTCGTCGGCCAGCGGCTGGAGTCGCTCGATTTCGGAGGCGAAATAGCTGGCGAAGTCGATACCGTGATCCTTGCCAAACTGGTCAAAGGAAAGCTCGTCGTAACACATCAGTGCCTGAATAACGTCGGCGCGCAGCAAGTCATCGTCATCAACGGTGGTCCCCTTGCGAATTGGCAACTGGCCATTCTCGATGAGCGCCTCGTATTCCATCGTCGTGACGGCATTTTGTGCGAAAACATTGCCGATACTGCCAATGGCGCTCACGCCCAGCGCGACAAGGTCGCACTCGCGGTGCGTTGAATAGCCCTGAAAATTGCGTTGCAGCGTTCCGTTCTTGCGGGCGATCACGAGCTCATCGTCGGGCAGCGCAAAGTGGTCCATGCCGATGTAGATGTAGCCGGCATCGCAGAGACTATCAATGGTCCGATGAAGGATCTCGAGTTTGACCTCTGGTGACGGGATATCGGCATCGTTAATCATGCGCTGGCCTTTGAACCGCTGTGGCAGGTGCGCGTAGTTGTATACCGCCAGACGGTCCGGGCGCATGCCGATGACGAGTTCCAGGGTGGAATCAAAACTCTCAACGTTCTGATGCGGCAAGCCGTAAATAAGATCGAACGAGATTGACTCGAAGCCGGCTTCGCGTGCCGCCAGAACGAGATTCAACACGTCGTCAGTGGTCTGCGTGCGATTCACCGCTTCTTGCACGACGTGGTCGAAATCCTGGATACCGAGACTCAGTCGGTTAAAACCGAGATCAGCCAGATGCCGTATGCGGTTTTCGTCGACGGTGCGTGGATCGACTTCGATCGAGAATTCGCGCTGATCGCTTTCGTCGAACGTAAACGCGCCACGTAGTTTGGCCATCAAATCATCGAGTTGTTCGACGCTGAGGTAAGTCGGCGTTCCGCCGCCGAAATGCAGTTGCTCTATTTTTCTTTTTCCGTCAAACAATTCCGATTGCATATCGATCTCGCGATACAGCATTTCCATGTAGCGTTCGACGCGGTCCTGATTGCGCGTGACAATCTTATTGCAACCGCAGTAGTAGCAAAGCGTGTGGCAAAACGGGATGTGGACATACAAAGACAACGGGACATCGGTCGCATTACTGACAGCTGCGATGCTCCGGTAGTCATCCTCGCCAAATTTATCGTTGAATTGCAGCGCAGTTGGGTAGGACGTATATCGCGGGCCGCGTCCGCCGTAGCGAACGATCAAATCAGTATCGAAACAAACTTTCATCAGACACGCCTCAAACTATGAAGGATGTAGAGGGAAACAGTAAACAGCAGCATTGCAACTCCCTGGTGCGTCGCACCGAGGATCACGGGTACAGCCATCAATAAAGTCGTAATGCCGAGCACTACCTGCAACACGGCTGTATGGAGCAGAGCGTTCACGGCCGGTCGGGTCCGTTCGGGAAGGTCAGCTTTGCGGGCTTTAAACCAGAACAGGATAACCGCGAGCAGCGTCGTGATCGCAAGCACACGATGGTCAAGTTGCACCGTCGTCATGTTATCGAAAAAATTGCGCCAGAAGGGCTCTAAAGCCATCGTGCCGGGCGGAATCCAGTAGTCGCCCATCATCGGAAACGTATTGTAGATCTTGCCGGCTTTGAGGCCGGCGACGAAGCCACCCGAAATAATCGTAACGGAGGTCAACGCCGTCAACGCGAACGATTTTCGATACCAGGGGTGTCTTGCAGGCTCGGCCACGGGGAATAGGAGCGACATCGCAACCCAGAACATGTAGGCGTAGATCAGGAATGCGGCAAAGAGATGGGCTGTCAGTCTGTACTGGCTGACGTGGGGGTTGTCGATCAGGCCACTTTTTACCATGTACCAGCCGAGCACTCCCTGCATGCCGCCGAGAACAAACATCAGCAAGTATTTCGGCCACTCGGATGCCTTGATGTAGCCCTTGACGAAAAAGAAAACGAATGGCAGCAGGAAGACGATGCCGATCGTTCGTCCCAGCAAGCGATGCAGGAACTCGAGCCAAAAGATGCTCTTGAACGCATCAACGTCCATATGCGAATTGACCTTCAGGAATTCTGGCGTCTGCTGATAGAGCTCAAATATGCGTTGCCATTCGGCATCCGAAAACGGCGGGAGCCAACCCATCAGGGGGCGCCAATCGGCCATCGACAAACCGGATCCGGTTAATCGCGTAAAGCCGCCGAGCACGACCATTACGAAGACAAGACCGCAGCAGATGAGAAGCCAGATGGCGACCGAGCGTTTGCGGGCGATGGATTGGCTCAAGTCGTTCATTTACAGGAGCGCCTGTCGGTTATTACACAAAGCGTACAATCTTAGCAGGGCCAGCAGCAGCATGGCGGCGAGCCAATTGTGGGCGACAGCGACGGTGATAGGGAGCTTTGTGACAATTGCAGCAATTCCTAGGGAAAACTCCGCGACAACCAGCACAATAACCAACATCGCCGGCCAGCCCATTCGCGCACGGAAAGCAGAAATACCGGCCATAAAGATTGTGGCGAGCGCGATCAATGCGCCGATTCGATGCAGCTTTTGAATGTCAGCCCGCTCGCTGCCACCGATAGCCAGACCCGTGGGTCCGATTTCATGTGATCGACTGATGTCGAAGGCCTTGGACCACTGGTCGCCGGGCAGATAACTGCCGTGGCAGTCGGGCAGGGTCTGGCATGCTGACGCCGCGAAATTCGCGCTGGTCAGTCCGCCGAGCCCTAATTGAACAATCAACCAGATCAGCGCGGCGATGGTCCAGGTTTTCGTCGCGCGTGGCGCGTTCGCATGCGGCTTCGCGCCACGAAACGTCATCCAGCCGAGTAGCCCCAGCAGTGTGAATCCGCCGGCAAGATTTCCCATGACGACGCCCGGGCTGTGCAGGCCGCCGGAATAAATACCGAGCCACGCCAGGAATACCGTCAAACCAAGCATCGAAAATGCGATCAAGCGGTCCTGTTTCGAGCGCAAGGACAACAACGCCATCGCCAATACGGTCAAACCGAGAATGCTGGCCACTAAGCGGTGAACGGGGGTGGCCCAGGACAGGGGCTCTTGAGCTTCAACAGCCAGCCGTTCGTAAGTGCTGCCAACGGTTGGTTCAGCAACGTCTGGGGTTCCTATCAGGCCGTAGCAGTCCGGCCAGTCGGCGCAGCCAATGCCGGAGTTATCCAGTCGCAAATAGGCGCTGACTGAAACCAGCACAATCACCAATAGCAGTGAGGTCGCCGCGAGCTTTTTCACGCGACTACTCTTTTGCCTTTTCGAGATTACCTGCCGTACCGCGCACAAGACGGACGAATTTTGCCTCTTTCTTCCAATCGACGCGATCGTGGCCGAGCTCAAAGTTCCAGGTCCAGGCCGTGTCATATTGGAAGCTGTAGTCGTTTCCGGACCAATACTCGGCTGAGCGAGCCTGCGGGAAGAACGCCGTGTTCATTGTCGGTGGCGTCTCGGCACGTCGGATGTCACTTATTGAGAACATCTCGTCCTTGGTCGGCATGCGCCAGTCGTTGTGGCCACAATAGCCCGTTTTATTCACGGCCTCGACAAAGTGCCAGGTATCGCAGGCGCTGCCCTCACAGGTGCCGCCGTCCTCAAGGCCTCGGTAGTCGAGTTCACCGTTGGCCTCGTTTGGGTCAAACCACGAATACGTGTTTTCGGCACTGCGAAGCCCGGCTTCAGCCGATTTATTCTCCCAAATCAGCCCGGTCTGCGTATCGAAGACGCAGGTTTCCGCGCCGACCTCGACGGTCGCGAACTTGGTGTCGTGTGGATTGGGCACGTCGGCTGGATTCTTGCTGCAGGACGCGAGTGCGAGACACGAGAGTGCCTGTATCAAAGTGAGCGCTTTCATAAAGCGAAGCTTAACCGATAAAGAGGCAATTGGACGACCGGAAGGCCGTAGGGACCCTAGGTACTTTCCCCAATTCATTAATCTGCGTCCGAGGAATAATCTGGGGTACGTATTTCTGTATCCGTTGACTGGGGGTCATGGACCATGACAGATGAAGCCGCAGACGTTCAGCAGCCTGAACGCATTCCGACTATGCAACGCATACTCGACAATCCTTTCATTCTCCTATTCATTGGCGTTGTCTTTCCGTCAGTGTTCTACATCATTTGGGGAATAGTAGAGATCGTGAATATCCCGATCGCTCCCTAACCATCAGATCAACTCAAAGGAAAAGGTGACTCATGAGCGCCATTCAACCTCCTGCTGAAATAGTCTGGTGGAAGCAACCACTGGATAAGGTCGAAGGGACCTGGATCACGATTGCGCTGGTCTGGTCTCTGATTATGTTTTTCATGATGCCGTTCTGGCACGTGTACGGAAAACAGAATCTGTCGAGCGAAGCTTACAAAACGACGCCCCAGGCCTATATGGCCAAGACTCAGGCCATGGTCGACCAGTACACGATCAGAACTGAGACCGATGCCAAATTGCCGGTCGTCAAGCCGCCGCCGGGCAGTGACGTCTATCTTCTGGGTCGACTGTGGCAATGGTGGCCATTGCTTGAGCTGGAGAAAGGGCAGACCTATCGGTTGCATATTTCATCGATGGACTGGCAACACGGTTTCTCATTGCAGCCGGTCAACATCAATACGCAGATCCTTCCCGGCTACGAAATGGTTCTGACCATTACGCCCGATACTGACGGTGAGCAGACCATCATTTGTAATGAGTTCTGCGGCATCAACCACCACACGATGCTCGGCAAAATCTACGTGACGGACGGTACGTCCGGGGGGAGCAAACAATGAGTAAAGAACTCTTCCGAACGTGTCCTGAATCAGGATTGCAGTTCCACAAACCGGCCGAAAACTTAATGAAGGCGCACGCTGTTGTTGCCGTCGTCATATTGCTGATCGGCGGTATCGCGGCATTGCTGGTGACGCTGACGCGCATGCCGGCGGTGCATTTGCTTCCAGCGGATCGTTTCTATCAGTTGTTGACGACACATGGCGTTAACATGTTGATTTTTTGGATGATTTCCTTCGAAATCGCAATCCTGTATTTTTGCTCCTCGACCTTGCTGAAGGTGCGACTCGCGACGCCGAAGCTGGCCTGGGTTGGCTTTGCCTTGATGCTTATCGGCATCATCGTGAACAACGCCGCGGTTGCCACTGGTACCGCTTCGGTAATGATGACGTCCTACGTGCCGATGCCGGCCAATCCGAATTTCTACCTGGGTTTGATCCTGTTTGCTGTTGGCGCCCTGATCGGTTGCTTCATCTTTTTGGCGACGCTCGTTATCGCCAAAGATGAAAAGACCTACGAGGGCTCCATTCCGTTGGTGACGTTCGGTGCATTGACAGCCTGCATAATCGCGGTATTCACGATCGCGTCGGGTGCCATCGTCCTCGTCCCAACCTGGCTTTGGTCGCTTGGCTACATCAACCACATCGATGCGGCGATGTATCGCATTGTCTGGTGGGCACTGGGTCACTCATCGCAGCAGATCAACGTCGCGGCTCATGTCTCAGTCTGGTACGCCATCGCAGCCATCGTATTTGGTGCACGGCCACTGTCAGAGAAGGTGAGCCGTACGGCCTTCTTCCTCTACATCGCGTTCCTGCAGTTGGCGAGTGCGCATCACCTGCTTGTCGACCCGGGTCTCAGTGCTGAGTGGAAGATCTTCAACACCAGTTATGCGATGTATCTCGCCGTTCTGGCCAGCATGGTTCACGGACTGACAGTGCCGGGCTCAATCGAAGTTGCACAACGGGCAAAGGGCTATACGAACGGACTGTTCCAATGGTTGCGTAAAGCGCCTTGGGGCAACCCGGTTTTCTCGGGCATGTTTATCTCCCTGATTGGCTTCGGCTTCCTGGGTGGTATTTCCGGCGTCGTGATGGGTACCGAACAGATCAATATCATTATTCACAACACGATTTATGTGCCGGGCCACTTTCACGCAACGGTCGTCATCGGATCAACATTGGCATTCATGTCGCTGACGTACTTCCTGATCCCGACGCTTTTCCGTAAGCAGGTCGCCTTTCCTGCGATCGCTCGACTGCAGCCATACTTTTTCGGCCTTGGCATGTCGGTGTTCGCTCTGGCAATGATGGGGGCGGGTACCTTGGGCGTCGAACGTCGTCACTGGGACATGGCATTTACAAACTCTGCTCTTGGTTTCGACTATCCCGCCAGCGCGTACACGATGATGGGAATCATGGGCGCGGCAGGCCTGGTCGCAATTATCGGCGGTGCAATGTACATACTGGTAACGGTCGTATCCGTTTTCTTCGGCAAGCCTGTTGGATCCGAGTCCAGCTACGGGTTCGAGACGAGTCGGGCATTGCGCGCTGAACCGGTTTTTGTGCCTGAAGGAGGCCATGAGGCGGCCGGTAAGTGGGGCTTTGCGGCTCCAGGAACCTTCGTGCTGGCGATGTTCTTCCTGGTCACATTTGTTCTCTATTACGCCGTTAACTGGAAGTATCTGGCATCGGTCTGGCCCATTTCTTAACCCCCCAGGAGCAAGACCGAAGCCTGTTAATCGGGGCGGGCATGTGCCCGCCCTTCTTTTATCCACTACAGTAGGGCCATGAAGAAAGCGCTCACATTGATCCTGCTGCTGGCGGGAGTCCTGCTAACGTCGATTCTCCACGCGGATAACGACCCCCGATATGACCCGGATCGTGCGCTGCAGCTATCGCAGCAGGCGATTGGCGGATCGATCGGCGACTATGGCCTGGTCGACGAATTCGGCAGAACCGTGAACCTCCGTTCTGACTACGCAGGACGCCCCCTGGTCGTCAGCATGATCTTCACGTCCTGCCATCACGTTTGCCCGGCGACGACCAAACACCTCGCCAGTGCTGTTGAGTCCGCACGAGAAGCACTGGGAGACGATAGCTTCGACGTAGTGACTATCGGCTTCGATGTTGCAAACGACACGCCACAGGCGATGGCCGCTTTCGCGAGGCGGCAGGGTGTCGTCGCCGAGAATTGGCGATTTCTCAGTGCGTCCAGCGAGACCATTCAGACCATCAGCGAGGATCTTGGCTTCATATTCTTCCCGACACCGCGTGGGTTTGACCACATCAATCAGTCTTCCGTCATTGACAGAAATGGCGTCGTCTACGGTCAGGTCTATGGCGTGACTTTCGAACTTCCGTGGCTGGTTGAGCCGCTAAAAGAAATCGTCTTCAACCGTCCATCGAGTACCGGACACCTGTTTGCCGGTTTGGTTGATCGGGTGAAGCTGTTTTGTACTGTCTACGATCCGGCGACCGGGCGATATCGATTCGATAATTCCTTGTTCGTTCAAATCGCTGTCGGTGCGACCATGATTCTCGCGATTCTGGTCTATCTCTTCAACGAAATGCGCAAGACGAGACGGGCCCGCAAAAAGGAATGATTGAGCGGGTTCACAGATTTGGGCGCACCTTGTTCGGCGCTCTTCGCCGACCGATGGCTCGCGCTTTCGAAAGCGCTGAAAATCCGCTGAATCATATCGGCGCACTCACCGTTTTCTTTCTGTGGATAGTGCTCGTGAGCGGCATCTGGCTGCTTATCTTTTTCCGCACCAGTGTTTCCGGCGCATTCGAATCCGTCGAGTATCTGACGCGTCAGCAGTGGTATCTGGGCGGCATCATGCGCAGCCTGCATCGCTATGCGTCGGATGCGGCGATCGTTACCATCCTGCTGCACATCATTAAAGAGTTTGTCTTCAATCGCTACCGCAGCAGTCGCTGGTTCACGTGGGTGATGGGCGTGCCGCTGGTCTGGATGGTTTTCATACTGGGTATCACCGGCTACTGGCTGGTCTGGGATGAGCTCGCGCAGTACGTAGCGATCAGCTCTGCAGAACTGATCGATGCCATACCGATCTTTACGGACTCAATGGCAGGCAACTTCCTGAGCGACGATTTGCTGTCCAATCGGTTTTTCACGCTGATGGCATTTCTGCATCTCATTGGCTTGCCCATCTTTCTGGTTTTCGGCATTTGGTTGCACGTCTTCCGTTTGAATGCGCCGCGCATTAATCCACCACGTCGGCTGATGGCAGGGACGTTGCTGGCGATGCTGGTTTTGTCCGCCGTATATCCGGCTGTGAGTCACGAACAGGCGAATCTCGCGATGACGCCGCAGGTACTGAAACTCGACTGGTATTACCTGCACGTCTACCCGCTGATTCAGGCGTGGTCTCCGGGTTGGGTGTGGGTGCTACTGGTTGGAGTGAGCTCGATTATTGTGATCGCACCGTGGGCACCATCTCAAAAGAAAGAACAACCCGCTTTAGTCACACTCGACTATTGCAACGGCTGTGAGCGTTGCGTCGACGACTGCCCCTTTGGTGCGGTGGATATGGTAGAGCGAACGGACGGGAGCAATTATTCCCATCAGGCAAGCGTCGATCCGGACTTGTGCATCAGTTGCGGTATTTGCGTCGGTTCATGCCCAACGGCGACGCCGTTCCGATCAAAAGGAGTATTGACCCCCGGCATCGATTTGCCGGAGCGCACTGCAGCAGCGATGCGCGAAGATATTATCGCGCCCGGCGCCGACACGAACGGTCAACGGGCTTTGGTTTTCGCTTGTCGCGACGATCAGCAAACAAATGAGCTTGAGAAAGCAGGGATCAATGTCGTCAAAGTGAACTGCATGGGACAACTGCCACCGTCCTATGTTGATTTCGCACTGAGCCGCGGGCACGCGGAAGGCGTAATGTTGCTCGGCTGCGGTGAGGGCAATTGTTCATACCGTTTTGGTGCGGAATGGACCGAGCAGCGAATGACGCGGCAACGCGACCCGATGGTGCGAAAACGTGTTGATATGTCGCGAGTCGCATTGGGTTGGCAAGCGCCGTGGTCCGACGAATCGAGCGCCGTCAGGAAATACGATGCATTTTTGCGGAGCTTGAAGTCATGAAGCTGGTCCGCGAGATACTGATGTACGCCGTATTCATCGTCGTGATTGGCATTCTATCCGTTTGGCCGCCTTACGAACTGGTGGAGAAAGATCGAGCGATGATCTCTCTGGTGTTCTCGCACGCAGGCAGACTGGTCAGCGAATGCCGAACGCTCACACAGGAAGAGCTCAACGAATTGCCGCCGAATATGCGAACGCCGACGGTGTGTCCGCGTGAGCGCCATCCGGTTCGAGTCGAGCTCCGATCGGGTGCCGAGACGCTCTATCAGAAGACGCTGCTGCCAAGCGGTATCTGGGCGGACGGCAAAGCGAGTATTTATGAACGCATCGAGGTACAGGCGGGCATTCACAAGCTGTTCGTCGGCATAAACGATAGTGGAGGTGCGGCAGAGTTCGACTTTGCGAAGTCGTTGACGATCGACCTGTCGCCCGGACGCAACCTCGTCGTTCAGTTTGACGATCAAAAACAAGAAGTTTTAATTCGCTAATCATGATGCGGAAATATTGATATGAACCTGCTGCAATGGAAACCGGAATACTCTGTTGGCGTCGCGTCGATGGACGACGAACATCGCGAGATGATCGAACTGATTAATGATACCTACGCCAGGTTGGAATCAGAATCTGACGCGGCTCAAGTGGAAGAGTGTCTGGGGGAGATCTTCAGCACAATCTCCATGCACTTCGCGCTCGAGGAACGCATCATGCGCAAGGCCCATTACGCCGAGTATCAAGCGCACAAGAATGACCATGAGGATCTGCTCGATCAGATTCGGGACTTGATGGATGACTTTGCTTCCAACCCGGGGGAGGGCGCCAAACAGCTGGAACAAGAATTATCGGATTGGTTCGCGAGCCACTTTTCGACGTTCGACGCCCGATTGCACGGTCGGCTAGGTGTCTAGTTACATTCGTCTTTTAGCGGCCGCTCAACGTAGATGTAGCGAGGGGCTGCTATCGGCCAGAAGCGTACATCGCCAACTGATTCCATTCACTGTTGCATCCGTAAACCCAACATATCGTTACGTATCACTGCTGCCGCCCTTGCCGCGTTCGACTATCCGACGATCAACAACCTCTCGACTTTGTTCCCATATGTGAAATGCCGCTTCCCTCAATTCATCTGAACACTCTGCAAGATCCCATGCTTGAGACAGGTCTTCGCTGATTTGCCGGAGTTTTGGCGGCAAAGAGGATTTTCGGGTCACCATTCCCCCGTGTGGATCTTCACATATGTACCGTATCGATCCGATCCCGGAATAGATCAGTCGCGCCATACACATCGGGCAAGGTTCTAATGAAGATATGAGCGTCAAGGTACCGGGGTTCTTCGGCAACGGATGTTCGGTCTCGAACTTGGTCAGGACGACCATTTCGGCATGCAAGTCTGATCGAAAGCCGTCTACAAAAGTCTCATTGTGGCCGTCAGCCAACACTTCTCCTTTGTCGTCGAGCAACAAAGCACCTACAGCGAATGTACCGAGTTCTGCGGCCGTCGCAGCAAGTTGGCACACGCGAACTGCGGCAACGTCGTCCTTGAAAGATGCCGACGGCTCGTATTGATCCACATACTTTTTCCAGTCTCGCATTGGATCCTCCAGTGAGCCGCAATCAGTAGCCTATAAGATTTTGCATTGGAACAAAATCTTGTGTTGAGCTTCGGCAATGTCCGCTTCGGGTCACAAGCAGTCGTTCGCTAGCTTAGCACTCGACAGGCTGCTTTCGAACGCACACCAGCCGCTCAAGCCTAAATCGATTTAAGCAAAATCGGCAGGGCATTAAAGGAGATTAGTGCGAGGGCCAGGAAAATCACGAAGAAGATGACCTGTCGATTCTTGAGAACGTCGCCCCTTTTTTTCTCGATTAGGCGGATGATCCAGTCGGCGAGCAGATAAACAACAATCGCATTTAGCGTGAATACAAGGATTTCCATCATGATGATCGCCTCTTGCTCATCGACTTGTACGCGACGATCAGGAACAGCAGCCCACCTATGACTGAAACCAGGCCGCCCAGTCCCATAAGGCCCATGCCTGCGATTTGCCCGAGTCCTTCAAGAGCTTGTGCAGCGCCCGCAGTTTTGCGTTGCACACCATAGCCGCCGCTCCAGGCGAGACCGATGATATGCATCAGCTGTCCGCCGCCGTAAATGTAAGGCTGCCACGTCGCCATGCGTTCGGGTAGATCGCCAAAACCGAGTCGCGGTAACAGGTAATACGTTAGTCCCATGAACGCGATCGTTACGCCGACGGTGGCGCCGTGATAGTGCGCCGGAATCACGATGTCGAGACCGGCAATCATGAATCCGAGAATGCCGCCCACAGCGAAAAGACCCAGGGAGCTTAGCAACGCCGCCCGAAGGTAGCGTTGTTCACCCCGAGGCTTGTCGGCCCGCCAGACGCTCGCCGCAACCGCGAGACCGAGTGGCAAGCAGGATAAGCCGCCGTACTTCATCAGTTCCGTGAACGCGAGTCGGTGGCCGGAAGACGTAATGTCATGTGCCAGATAGAGAAAAGGCATAGTCATAACAGGCAACGCGAGAAAAATCAGGAACACCAAAGTCAATCGCGGTGTCAGTTCGAAACGGCAAGCACTCGCGGTCGCGAGGACAACCCACGCGATCATCATCAGCAGCGTGTAGCTGAACTGAATGATGTGACCGCCGCCCCAGAACAGGAATTCGAAATAGATCCGGCCTTCCATTTCGTCCGGCAATCCCTGCCACGATAAGACAACCGCAATGATCGCGAGCCCCGTCAATATCGTAGACAGGGTGATTCCAGCGTGCAGAGCGGTTGTACCGCTAAGCGTCCCGCCGATTCTCGGTCGAAACAGAATCGCTCGCACCAGATGACTCAAAATTCCAACGGCGAACAGAATGAGCCCGCCATAAAAAAGTGGGTGCTGCAGCATCGGGACATAGTTGTTCATCAGCGGATCGCCCGCGCCGAGGAACGGGCAGATTATGATGGTTCCAGTGCCCAGAGCGGCAAGAGAAAACGACATGCGATCCCAAATCGGTTTGTCGTCAGTCACACTCAGGCTCCAGCTCACCGCTGACATCGCCAAGAGCCAAATCAGAACCGACAAGGTAACGTGAACGACGAGTGCAATATGGAAGAAGTCCAAGAAGGGGATCAGACCTTGAACAACGGGAGTGCGAGCAAGCACCAGCAATATGGAGAATATGCCGGCCGCAACCAGAGAGACCAGGCCCAGAGTTAGCCAGGCGGTGATCGTGCGGCGGTTGGCGTCACTGGACACAGGCAACGCGTAAGCATCGTATTGATCGTTTGGCACTGATTCATCCGCAACTAGGGTGTCGCGTACGCTACAGGCCACGAGCCGGTTTCGTCAATGCGTGATAACCTCGAATCATGAGGATTTCCGACTGTAATAACATCATGGATTTCCGTCGCCTCGCACGACGAAAACTGCCATCGCCCGTTTTTCATTACCTTGACGGTGGTGCCGATGATGAACGGACTCTCGCCCGAAACACCTCGGCTTTCGACGACTACGAGCTGCTTCCTGCTCAGCTATCGGACGTCAGTCATCTAAATCTCAAAACGACCCTCTTCGGAGAAGAGATTGATTGGCCGGTAATGTTATCGCCGACGGGTGCCTCGAAACTATTCCATGCGTCCGGCGAACCTGCCGTGATTCGCGCGGCCGAAAAATTCGGCATGCTCTACGGGCTATCTACGTTGTCGACGACGACGATAGAAGACGCCGCCGCCGCCGGAAGTGGCCCGAAGATGTTCCAGGTATACATCCTGAAGGATCGGGGCCTAACCGCTGAATTCGTATCCAGAAGTAAGGCCGCGGGTTACAAAGCGCTCTGCCTCACCGTCGACACGCCGGTCCCGGGCAATCGTGAGCGTGACGCCGTTTATGGATTCTCGTCTGGCCATCTGCGCTTGCGCGCCATTCCGAGCTGGTTGCGCCATCCAGGATGGCTCTTCCGGGCAGTCGTCAAAAAAGAGCTGGAAATGGTCAATCTGGCGAGCAGTGATCGACCGTCCCAATTCGCAGAAATGAGTTTGCTCGAGTACTTCGACAGCCAGTTGGATCGCTCCCTAACCTGGAAGAATGTCGAGTGGTTGGCCGAGCAATGGGACGGACCGCTGGTCATCAAAGGCGTGCAGACAGTGGCTGATTGCAGGAACGCGGTGAACTCTGGCGCTACTGCAGTGATGCTTTCGAATCACGGTGGCCGTCAGCTTGAATCGGCACCGGCCCCGGTTGATTGCATCGCAGACGTCGCGGATGCACTGCATGATCAGCTTGAGATTATTTGCGACGGCGGCATCCGTCGCGGCACTCACGTTGTAAAAGCCCTGGCGATGGGTGCGAATGCATGCAGCATAGGTCGCGGTTACTTGTATCCGTTGGCCGCCGGCGGTCAGGCCGGTGTGGAAAGAGGCCTTTCCTTGTTGCGCGCCGAGGTTGAAAGAACCATGGCGTTAATGGGCTGCGATTCCGTGGATAAGTTGGGCGGGCGCTTTATTCGCCGTCGATTCTGACCCGAGTAAGCCACTAAATCGCGGGTCCCCGGTATTTTTTAGGAATTGATGCCCATTTGCGGGTATTATTTCCACTGTTGCGACCATGACGGTCCAGCGAAAAAATAGAAATGAGGTAAATATGTCAGGCGAGAGAGTTGAAGGAACCGTTAAGTGGTTCAACGACGATAAGGGTTTTGGATTTATCGAGCAGGAAGGTGGTAAGGACGTCTTCGTTCATCACACGGCTGTGCAGATGGAAGGATTCAAATCCCTGAAGGAAGGACAGAAAGTCACGATGGAAGTGACTGAGGGCGAGAAAGGCCCGCAGGCGGAAAACGTAATCGCCGAGTAGGTCCTAAGAGTCTCTGACGACAACCCGTCGATGGAGATCAAAATCTGCCAATACCGTTGCTGATGGATTTCAGCGTAACGACGGATGGCAGGACATTAACGAACCGGAAGGAAATCCGGTTCGAGACGATCTCGTGCGCCCAAACTCCGGATCACAGGAAACCCTGCTGTGAAGATACGAATCAGAGACAATTCAATCCGGCTGCGCCTCTCCCGTGGAGAAGTCGACACTGTGCGTAAAAATGGCGTCCTGACGTCTGTGACGGGATTCCCAGGTGGGCGAGAGTTTCGCTATTCGCTCGAAAGCAGCCCGGCCAGCGTCAATCCCGCGGCGTTCTATTCGGATAACGAAATTTCTGTGCGCTTGCCGGAGACGGTTGTCCTGGCATGGGCAACGTCCGAGCAAGTATCGATCGATGCCGAGCAAGTTCTCAACGACGGCGAAAAGTTGACGATACTGGTCGAGAAAGACTTTGCCTGCCTTGCGCCGAGACCCGGCGAAGACGAGTCGGACATGTATCGACATCCGAACGAAGACAGCGCGGACTGTTGATGTCGGGCAAGCGCTATACCCGTTTCGAGAAAAAGACGATCAAGTTCCTCAAGGAGTTGAGGAAAAACAATAATCGCGAATGGTTCAAAGCCAACAAGACTCGATACGAGGAAGACGTCCTCGACGTTGCGCTGCATTTTATTCAAACGATGCAGGACCCGCTGGCAGAATTTGCGCCACATTTCACGGCTGTGCCAGCCCGGATGAGCGGTTCGTTAATGCGCGTCTATCGTGATACGCGATTTTCGAAAAACAAACTGCCGTACAAAACGAACATCGGTATTCAATTCCGCCACGAGCGGGCCAAAGACGTTCATTCACCCGGTTACTACGTGCATATCGACCCTGATGAAGTGTTTATCGGCGTGGGCATGTGGCGACCCGACTCGGATCCGCTGCGACAGATTCGACAGCGTATTGCGGCTCGGCCGGGCGAGTGGCAGCGTGCGATCGAAGCGCCGGCGTTCAAGCGCCATTTCAAACTGGGTGGCGAGTCACTCATGCGTCCGCCGAAGGGTTTCGACAAAGAACACCCGTTGATTGACGACATTAAGCGCAAGAGTTTCATCGCGGTCCGCAGCATGGCGGTTGAGGATTGTCTTAAGCCGCAATTTCAACGAAGTGTCGAGACCTCGTTCAAGAATGTGTCGCCCTACATGGAATTTTTGTGCGCTGCGGTTGGCGTAAAATTCTAAGCGTCTAAAGCGGTCTTCAATTCCTTCAAAAGCGTCTTCGGGTTTGGGCGGTCCGCAATAAATTTGGATAGTTCCGTGTAACGGATGATGCCACTGCGGTCGATCACCAGCGCCGTCGGCCAGATAGTATCTTCACCATATTCTTTGCGATGATTTTTCGGCACACCGCCTTCCTGCAGCAACCCCAGCTGCTTGGTTACGGACAGATCGTCGTCCAGCCAGAAGTCGAATTCGACCTCAAAGAACTCCGCGACCCGGCGGGTTGTTTCCAGCGGTTTTGGCGTGACGAAAATCAGTCGTGCGCCCAGATCAATAATATTCTTGTAATGGACGGTGAGATTGGCGACCTGAGAACTGCAAAACGGACACCAGTTGCCGCGTACAAAAAGCATGACTGCCGCGGTGCCGTGAAGCTCGGTCGATCGGACGGGATCGCCGCTTTCATCGACGGCGTGAAAATCCGGCAACGGCTGGCCACGTCGGAGGCTCGGAGGAACGGGCCTGCCGAGTGTCCGGAACTTCTTGTAAGCGACAATCGCGATGACAAGAATGGCGGCGATAATGAGTAGTGCGGTGTAGTCCATAGGGACGCAGTATCTCCTTCGATTGGGCGTAGACACAAGGTCGGTTTTATGGATACTGGCATGAGCCCTCCACTGCGCGGAAATAATGAGCAACAATCCAATTATCTGGGAGCCCGATATCGCGCGAATTCGCGGCTCGGCTATGTACCGCTTCATGCGGCAACAAGGCTTCGGCGACTACAAGGAATTGCATCAATGGTCGATCGATAACCCGGCGTCTTTCTGGCCTGAACTCTGCGATTTTTGCGATATCGAGTTTGACCAACCGCCAACTACTGCCGTTTCGCGGCCTGACAATATTATGGACGCCGGCTGGTTCGACGGTGCGCGACTGAATTTCGCATCGCACATGTTGCGGCACCAGGGTAGCGAGGCTGCGATCGTATTCTGCGGCGAGGACGGTGCGCGACGGGAGATGAGTCGTGACGAACTACGTCAGTCTGTCGCCGGTATCGCTGCCGCATTGCGCTCACTCGGAGTCGAAAAGGGCGATCGGGTTGCCGGCTTCCTGCCGAACTGCCCGGAAGCGATCATAGCGATGTTGGCGGCTGCCAGTATCGGAGCGATCTGGTCTTCCTGCTCGCCGGACTTTGGTATCAATGGCGTGATCGATCGATTTGGCCAGATCGAACCCAAAGTCCTGTTCGCGGTCAACTCGTATCTTTACAACGGCAAGGCTTGCGACACGAGCAATACGGTCGCCAGCGTCGCGGCTGCAATTCCTTCGTTGTTGAAGACGGTCATCGTGCCGTTTATTGACGACGACACCTCGTGGCAGGACTTCATCGTCGACGACGCGGTATTGGAAATCTCACCGCTTGAATTCAATCACCCGCTTTACGTCATGTTCTCGTCGGGCACGACGGGCGTTCCAAAGTGTATTGTGCACGGCCACGGCGGGACGCTGCTGCAACAAATTAAAGAACATGTTCTTCATACGGATGTTTCGGAGTCGGACAATCTGTTCTATTTCACAACCTGCGGCTGGATGATGTGGAACTGGTTGGTATGCGGCCTGGGGACAGGCGCAACACTAATCTTGTTTGACGGCGCACCGTTCTTTAACGATGGTCGTATTCTGTGGGACATTGCCGAACGAGAGCAGATCTCGATTTTTGGCACCAGCGCCAAGTACATCTCCGCTCTGCAAAACACCGATGTAAGACCGAAGCGTGATTTTGAATTGCCGGATTTACGTACCGTGCTGTCAACCGGGTCGCCGCTGGCGCCCGAGAGCTTCGATTTCGTGTACGAGGCCATCGCCGACGATATCCAGCTCTCCTCAATATCAGGCGGCACAGATATTATGAGTTGCTTCGCCTTGGGCAACCCGATCCTTCCGGTCCGTCGCGGAGAACTGCAATGCAAGGGTCTCGGCATGGCGACCGAGATATACAGCGAAGACGGCCGATCAGTCGTTGGTGAACATGGCGAGCTTGTTTGTACCAGGCCGTTTCCGGCCACGCCTGTTGGATTCTGGAACGACCCCGACGGAGCGCGTTATCGCGCGGCTTATTTTGAGCGCTTCCCCGGTATCTGGGCACACGGCGATTTCGCCGAACTCACCGAAGACGGCGGCATGATGATTCATGGGCGGTCGGACGCGGTGTTAAACCCCGGTGGCGTGCGGATAGGAACGGCGGAAATCTATCGACAGGTGGAGAAGCTGGACGAGGTCGTTGAGAGTATTGCTATTGGACAGAACTGGGGAGACGATGTGCGGGTGGTTTTATTCGTTGTCCTCAATGATGATGTGGATCTGGACGATGCATTGATCGATAGAATTCGCGGTACGATTCGCAAGAATACGACGCCAAGACACGTACCTGCGAAGGTTCTTGCCGTGCCAGAAATCCCGAGAACGAAGAGCGGCAAAATCGTCGAACTCGCCGTTCGCTCAGTCGTGCACGGTGAAGCCGTGAAGAATACCGATGCGCTCGCAAACCCGGACGCACTGCAACATTTTCGCCATCGTGCGGAGCTTGAGGTCTAAACGAAGAACAGGGGATATGGATTGTCTGGCTTGGATATGAAGGGACTTGAGGTCATTCGTGGCGCGGTATTGCCCGAATGGATAGACGTCAATAAGCACATGAATGTCGCGTACTACGTGTTGGCATTTGACGAGGCGGTCGATTCCCTGTGGGAGGAATTTGGCATCACTGAAGATCACATCAATGTGAGCAACAGTTCGACGTTCGCCGTCGAAACTCACATTACCTGGCAGCGAGAAATGTCGGTCGATGATCCTTACGTCATTACCTCACAACTCCTCGCCTATGACGACAAACGTATCCACCAGTTCATGCGCATGTACCACGCCGAAAATCACTATCTGGCCGCGACGGCGGAGTGGCTGAATCTGCATGTCGACCTCAGCGTCAGAAAGGTATCGCCCTGGCCCGATGCTATTCGTCAACAAATTGCGGACTTTGCCGGTCGCCAAAGCGATTGGGGCTGGCCAGTGGAGGCGGGCAAGCAAATGCAGGTTCCGCGTCCGATCTACTCAGCGACGGGGGGTAGTTGATGGCTAAGTTTCTGTTGGCGATTGATCAGGGTACGAGTAGCAGCCGCGCCGTTATCTACGATCATGCCACCTCGGTGATCGCGAGCGCGCAACAGGAGTTTGCGCAGATTTACCCACAACCCGGCTGGGTAGAGCACGATCCGGAGGCCATCTGGACGTCCGTGCAGGCTGTAACAGAGCGAGCAATGACTTCAGCGTCTGCCGATGCCGCCGATATCACCGCGATCGGAATTACGAACCAGCGCGAAACGACACTGATATGGGATCGTGAGACGGGTGAGTGTGTTTACAACGCAATTGTCTGGCAAGACCGTCGCACAGCCGACTATTGTCGAGCACTGAAGGATGATGGTATCGAGACCATGGTCGCCGCGAAAACCGGCCTGCGCCTCGACCCCTATTTTTCGGCGACAAAAATTCACTGGATTCTCGACAATGTCGATGGTGCTCGCGAACGTGCCGAGGCCGGGAAACTGCTGTTCGGGACGATCGACAGCTTTCTGCTTTGGCGTTTGACCGGGGGTGCCGCTCATGCGACGGACGCGAGCAATGCGTCGCGAACACTGTTGTTCAATATTCATACTCAGCAATGGGATGATGAACTGCTGGAGGTTTTTGGTGTACCGCGACAAATGCTGCCCGAGGTCAAGGACTGTGCAGCGGAGTTTGGCGTCGCGACGGATTCCTGTCTTGGCGGCGAGGTTCCGATTCTCGGGATGGCGGGTGATCAGCAGGCCGCGTTGATCGGTCAGGCCGGGTTCACCAACGGCATGACCAAGAGTACCTACGGTACGGGTTGTTTTGTCATAGCGAACACCGGCGCTGAGGCGCTTGTATCCGAAAACCAGCTGCTGACGACCGTCGCGATGCGGCTTGGGGGGGAAGTCACCTACGGACTGGAAGGGAGTGTGTTTGTCGCGGGTTCCGCGATTCAGTGGTTGAGAGATGAAATGCATGTCATCGACTCGGCAAAGGAAACTGAGGCGATCGCGAATCGGACGGGCATTGTTGACGACGTGATCGTCGTTCCGGCCTTCGCCGGGCTTGGTGCCCCGTATTGGGACCCGGACGCACGTGGTGCGGTTCTGGGTTTGACGCGCGGTAGTGGGCGTGAGCAGCTGGTGACCGCGACATTGCAGTCCGTCGCGTACCAGACTTGCGATCTGATCAGTGCGATGACGGACGACGGAATATCACCCGCTGTTATTCGCGTTGACGGCGGAATGGTGTCGAACGACTGGTTCCTGCAGTTCCTGGCGGATGTTCTCGACACACCGGTCGAGCGACCCGTCAATGTTGAGTCGACCGTGCTCGGGGCTGCCTATTTGGCGGCTTTTGCTGCGGGCATCTTGCAGACCCGAGAGCAAATCGCTGACTATTGGCAATGCGAGGCACGGTTCGATCCGGACATGCCTGCAGATCGACGACGACAATTACTTGAAAGTTGGCGGGCCGCAGTCAGTAGAATACGAAACAATAATAATTAAGTGATGGGCAAACCCTCTTGTTGAAAGCGCGCCAACGGCTTGGCAAATACAGAATTCTCGGTCGAATAGCGACGGGACCGCTCGCGGACGTCTATCGGGCCCAAGATACGATACAGAAAGTCAAAGTTGCACTAAAGATCCCTAAAGGTGACGGCCAGACGGGGCATGCGGAATTTCTTCATGAGGTGCAGGTAGCGACGAAGCTCAAGCATCCGAACATTCTGTCGGTGATGAATGCGAGCTACATCGGGGATAGTTTTGTTATTGCGATGGAACTTGGCGTTGAATCGTTGGCGGACCGGATTGAACGTCGAACTTCGACAGCAAGAGCCCTCGACCTGGCCGGTCAGGCACTGGCTTCGATGGCGCATGCTCATGAGCACAAGATCATTCATTGCGACATCAAGCCAGAGAATTTCATTCTGTTTCCGGACAACCAGTTGAAGCTGGCCGACTTCGGGTTCGCGAAACTGAATCTTCGTACACTGAAAGCCTCTGGCTCTGGAACGATCGATTACATATCGCCCGAACAGGCGATGGGCAGGCCGAAATTTCAATCGGACGTGTTTTCGCTCGGGCTTGTCATTTACAGACTGCTGTCGGGTCGGCTTCCCGAATGGCCCTTCGAATGGCCACTGAAGGGTCATGACAAATTGGCCGCGCGGGTTCGGCCTGAGCTTGCCGAGGTTCTGAAGACCGCGATTCAGCTCGACCCCAGGAAACGTTACCGCGATGCCGTGCAAATGCAGGCTGCCTTCGGCAAAGCGCAAAGCCATGTGCGAAAACAGAAGCGCTCGAAGCCCAAGAGCAGCACCCGTCGTGGTACGTCATGGCGGCAAATGCAGTGGCGCGAGTTTCAACGGCATTTCAAACAAACGCTCGAAACGCGCCATTCGTGCCGGAGCTGCGAGGGTCCGGTCTCTGAGAGTATGCAGTGTTGCCCGTGGTGTGGTTTTGATAAACCGGCCCGAGGATCCGAGTCGCGAATGCCGGCGAGCTGCCCTCGCTGCGAGCGCGGCGTCAAGAACGATTGGGACTATTGTGCCTGGTGTTATGGACCCGGCTTCGTAGAAGAAAGCAGCCGCACGTATCCCGATAAACGTTACTCGGCGCATTGCGAAAACGAACGATGCCATGGTCCTTTGATGCCATTCATGCGCTACTGTCCATGGTGTCGAAAAAAAGTCAGGCGAGTCTGGAAGCTGAAAGGCAGCCGGGATTCTTGTAAATCCTGTCATTGGGGAATTGCGCGCGACTATTGGAAGTACTGCGCCTGGTGTCGAGAGCCTGTCCGCCATGAGCGGGCTCGCCGAGATAAATAGGCCAAAGGGAATCCCACGATGAATATTTTCCGGTGAATATGACAATCCTAGATGGAGCGACCGAGCCGGATATCGTCGAAATGGATGTCGCCGGTGGGCATGCGATCGCCTACACCCGCCGTGATCCCGAGAAAGAAACCGAGAATGAAGATACCGTCGCGATACTGCCCTATGGACCCGCCGCGGCGGTGCTCGCCGTTGCTGACGGCGCCGGCGGCCTGCCGGCCGGTAAACGCGCGTCGCTCACAGCCGTTAATACCTTAGCGGAGTCGTTACAGGTAGCGATGGACGAGACGATGTTGCTGCGTACGGCGATTCTGAACGGCATCGAGGCCGCCAATTCCGCAGTGCTCGGGCTTGCCAACGGATCAGCAACGACGCTGACAGTCATTACGCTGGAAGGAAGGCTCGTGCGCTCCTATCAGGTCGGCGATTCTGAAGCGATCGTTATTGGACAAAGAGGACTGGTCAAATTGCAGACAACCGCGCATTCACCGACCGGATTTGCGGTCGAAGCCGGATTTCTCGACCAACGTGAGGCGCTGCATCACGAGGAGCGTCATCTCGTCTCCAATTTTATCGGCACTGCGGACATGCGGATCGATATCGGCGCATCCGTAGAACTCGATCTCCGAGATACCGTCTTGGTTGCCAGTGATGGCCTGATGGACAACGTTCACGTCGATGAGATCATTCATTTCGTTCGGAAGGGGCCTCTAAAGGACGCCGTTCGCGACGTGACCGATCTGGCGAGTTTGCGAATGCAAGAAGCCCATGATGGAGAGCCGAGTAAGCCGGACGATTTGTCGCTTATTCTGTTTCGAAAACCATGAGGCTACTAAAGCCAGCAAAAACAAATACTTATATTTCATACTGAGGCCGTTTGAAGTTACATAAGTCCGTGATGCAAGTAATGATGAACCGGGCGAAGGGGAGTATCATCGTGAATAAGCAGCATTCACGAGTTGATTGCGGAACTCCACGGCCCTTTTGGTGCTCAAACCCATAGATATTAGCGAGGCCGACGACAATGAAACCGACTAAAACTGCCCGAAGATCTATCGAAACGACTCGAACCTGCCTGGCTATCGCGGTTTCGGCCCTGATTGTTGCTGGCTGCGGAGGTATGGGATCCACCGCGATCGGGCCTCCAGGCGGCGGTATCGGTATGCCGGGTGGTGTCAGCATGCCTGGCGGCGGCTCCTCTGGCGGTGGCTCCTCCGGCGGCGAAACGCCGCCGAGCGGCGGTTCATCGGGTGGCGGTTCATCGGGCGATGGCATGGAAGGTGGCGGCCAGTCCGGTGGCGATTCATCAGGTGGCGGTTCATCCGGTGGTGGTTCGTCTGGCGGTGGCATGGAAGGTGGCGGCCAGTCCGGTGGTGGTGGCAGTATGCCCAGCGGTGACACGCCCGGCGCCAATGCCGGCGGCGCCGGTACGGGTGGTGCAGGTGGTGCCAACGGAAGCGATTGTTCCGATGGCGGAATCACCGGCGGCGGCTTTGGTGGTGGAAACGATAGCAGCTCAGGTTGTGACCAGGCAGGCAATGTCGGTGAGTTTCCAGGCGACTCGGAACGTGCAGAGCAGCTGGGCGAAGAACTTGATAAATCAGTCGGTGATTTCGATGAGGCGCTGGGCGAGGAGCAACGCCAGGTTTCGTCGGTGGGTCGTGACACAGAAGGATTCGGCGACGGATCCGGCGGCGCCGGTGGCTCAATTAGTCTCGGTGAACAGGAAGCGGGCGCATCCTCCGGTGGTGGAGCGGGCGCCGGTGGGGCCGGTGGTGCTGCAGGAAGCGGAGAGAGTCAAGCCGGTCCGCTCGATGGCATGAGCGATCAGGAGATTCAGTCTCGGACGCCAGATGATATCGAAGTGAATGCCTTCGATGATATTGTGGCGCGTCAACTTCGTGAAGCGGCGCTGGCGGAAGAAGATCCTGAGCTGCGTGAACGGCTCTGGGAGGAGTACCGCAAATACAGTGGCATGAAATAGGCTGACGACCAATTATGATTAGACTTCTACTCACCATTCTTATCACCGTGGTTTCTGTATCGGGCTGCGCAGTGCAAGAACTCGTCGTTGCCGAAGAGACCCAATTGGTATTGGCGACATCGTCCGTAGACGAAGCCTTATTACTGGACGTCGGAATCGTCGAATTTGACGCGCGGATTCCTGAGGGTAATCTCCCCGAGAAAACCGGAATCTACGACGACATACGTAACGCGGAAGCCAAGTATATTCCCTACCACCTGAAGACGACCTTGCAAGGCACTGGTAATTGGGGCGCGGTACGGGTTGTTCCGTCAACGAGCGCTTATACGGATGTCATTGTCTGGGGCGCGATCGAAAAATCCGATGGCGAGTACATCAAGATAGCGATCTCCGTGTATGACGCAGCTGGTCGACACTGGTTTAGCAAATCCTATGAAGCGCAAACCGGCTTGACCTCCTACTCAAAACGGCGTGACAGACGACGCGACCCGTATCAAAAAGTCTTCAATGATTTTGCAAACGACCTGCATCTGTACGCGACAGAGTTGGCAGCGAAACAACTGCAACAGACGAGACAGATTGCAGAACTGAAATTCTTCCGGGATATGTCACCGGCCGCCTACAACGCTTATTTAGCGGACAACAAGAACGGCATCTCCAGCATTGTCCGTCTGCCCGCCGAGAATGATCCCTCGGTGGCACGTATGCGCCAGATTCGCGAACGCGACCGTCTGGTCGTCGATACCCTCAACGAACACTACGCAAACTACTACTACGGCATCGCAATTCCGTACCGCAACTGGCGCAAGAACTCGCGAGCGGAAACCGTGAAATTTCGACAGGAAAAGCGGTCCGCAAAAATGCAGGCTCTTGTTGGCGTCATTGTACTCGCCGGATCGTCACAGATAGATACGAGTGGCTCCAGTAGTCGCAACACCAACAACATCAACCGGGCTTTGCAATATCAGGGGATTACTCGAGGCCTGAACACCGTGTTTAATGCGATCAAAAGAAATCGTGATGCCGGACTGCATCTCGACGCCATCGCGGAGCTCTCGGAGTCGTTCGGCAATGAAGCTGCGCCGATGGTTGTTAATGTTGCAGGTCAGGAGCGCCGACTGACAGGAACGGCACAAGCGCAGTACGAAAGCTGGCGTTTGTTGCTTAAGGAGATCCATGAAGCTGAGACCGGTTTCACTTCGACCGTCGAAGTTGGCGCCCCGGCGCGAGCCCCGGAACCGACCGGGTAAGCTGCCCCACTTATGCTCGAACTTAAACAAGGCACTCAGCTAGCCGATCGATACACGCTCGTTCGTAGATTGGGCGGTGATCTCGATGCGCATGTCTGGTTGGCCAAGGACCGCCTGACGAAAGCGTCGGTTGCACTGAAGATCATGAGTGGTGATCCAGGAAATGCAGCGCGTCTGCGTGACGAGTGGCAGGCCAGTATTCGTTTAATGCACGCGCACGTTGTTCGTATCTTTGAGTTCCACGCCGACGACGACACAGCATTTTTCAGTCAGCAGTTTATTGACGGCCCGAATATCGGCGTTCTCACCGGTGCGGCTGTAGCGGATATTCTGGGACCTGTTGGTCTGTTGCTTCGCGCTTTGAGCTATGTGCACGGCAAGGGCCTGGTTCACC